>CAZPTM010000125.1:0-1789 GCA_964589665.1 uncultured Limnohabitans sp.
GCGGCTTTGGCGACGGCCGGCGCAATCTTCATCATCAAGCGCGGATCGAAGGGCTTGGGAATCAGGTATTCCGGGCCAAAGGCCAGCGGCTCGCCAGCGTAGGCGGCGGCCACCACCTCGCTTTGCTCGGCCTGCGCCAACTCGGCAATCGCGTGCACCGCAGCAATTTCCATCTCAAGTGTGATGGTCGTGGCGCTGCAGTCCAGTGCGCCACGGAAGATATAGGGAAAGCACAGGACGTTGTTGACCTGGTTAGGGTAGTCGGTGCGACCGGTGGCCATGATGGCGTCATCGCGGACCGCTTTAACCTCTTCAGGCAAGATTTCGGGCGTGGGGTTGGCCAGCGCCAGAATCAAGGGCTTGGCAGCCATCTTGGCCACCATTTCGGGCTTGAGCACACCGCCAGCGGACAAACCCAGGAACACGTCTGCGCCTTCGATCACTTCAGCCAGCTTGCGCTGGTTGGTCTTTTGCGCAAACACGGCTTTGTCTTCGTCCATCAGCTCGGTGCGGCCTTCATAGACCACACCGGCCAGATCGGTCACCCAGATGTTTTCGCGCGGGATGCCCAGCTTGACCAGCAGGCCCAGACACGCCAGTGCCGCAGCGCCCGCACCCGATGTCACCAGCTTGATTTTCTTGGGGTCCTTGCCCACGACTTTCAAACCGTTCAGGATGGCCGCGCCCACCACGATGGCGGTGCCGTGCTGGTCATCGTGGAAGACCGGAATCTTCATGCGCTCGCGCAGTTTGCGCTCGATGTAAAAGCAGTCGGGAGCCTTGATGTCTTCAAGGTTAATGCCGCCAAAGGTGGGCTCCAGCGCCGCGATGATTTCGACCAGCTTGTCTGGGTCTTTCTCGTTGATCTCGATGTCGAAGACATCAATACCCGAGAACTTCTTGAACAGCACGCCCTTGCCTTCCATGACGGGCTTGCCGGCCAAGGGACCGATGTCGCCCAGGCCCAACACGGCGGTGCCGTTGGTCACCACGCCCACCAGGTTGCCACGGCTGGTGTATTTGAAAGCGGCAGCCGGGTCTTTGACGATTTCCTCGCAGGGCGCGGCCACGCCAGGCGAATAGGCCAGGGCCAGATCGTGCTGGTTAACCAACTGCTTGGTGGCCGCAATGGCCACTTTGCCGGGGGTGGGAAACTCGTGGTACTCGAGTGCGGCTTTGCGCAAAATAGCGCGCTTTTCTTCAGCCTGGAGCTTGTTGCTCATGAGGTGGTTCTCCTGTGTCATCTCAACGACATTTCGTCTTGTGAGATGGTTTTTCCCATTGTAGTCTGGCGGCCTGACAAACTGGAGCCCTGCAAGTCAGTAGGCTTTTGACCTGAACGCAAAAATCCTGCGCCATACACAAAGCTTCATCGCAGGTGTTTACGCGCCTTGTGCTGCAATGCGCTGGCAATGCTCGTCTCGCGCGGGCCAGGTTGCACGGTGAATATCTCGCCCGCCTGCAAATGGCCAACGCGGTCTACCGCCAAATAAAAACCACAGCGTCCAGACAAGACCATGTCCTTGCCGGCACGCTCGTAGCCCATGACCGCATTGAATTTGCTGCAAGGTTGGCGCGGCTCGGTCACACGCAAGACCACACCACCGCTAAAGTGCAGCGCATCGCCAATAAAGACGGTTTGCTCATCAACCCCTTCCAGGCTGAGGTTCTCTCCCAGCTGGCCCGGTTCGATCGGTTCGTCAAACAAGCTCGCGCCAGCCTGCTGACGCTGCGCTCGCCACCAAGCCAGGTGCTGCCGGGGCAACGCATACACCGCCTTGCGCACGCC
>CAZPTM010000125.1:1889-5211 GCA_964589665.1 uncultured Limnohabitans sp.
ATCTCATCCGGGTTGACCGGCACATCGCGGGTGATCAATTCACACCCGTCAGCCGTGACCACCGCATCGTCTTCAATGCGAATACCGATGTTGTGGAACTGCTCGGGCACGCCTTCGGCCGGACGGACATAGAGGCCCGGCTCAATGGTCAGCACCATGCCTTCACGCAAGATACGGCTAGGACGGTCCTTGATGGTCTCGCCGCTGAGTGGGTCCTTGCGTTCGCTGATCTGGCCCAGCTCGGAAGGCTCCACATAGCTGCCGCAATCGTGCACATCCATGCCCAGCCAGTGGCCGGTGCGGTGCATATAGAACTGAAAGTAGTTGCGGTTGGCAATCACGTCCTGCACGCCGCCCACCTTGTGCTTGTCGAGCAAGCCCAGGTCCAGCAAACCTTGCGCAAGCACTTCCACGGTGGCGTTGTGCGGATCGACAAATCGCGCGCCGGGCTGCGTTGCCGCCACAGCTGCTTCTTGCGAGGCCAGCACCAGGTCATAGAGAGCTCGCTGTTGCCCGGTG
Organism: uncultured Limnohabitans sp.; assembly: GCA_964589665.1. Taxonomy (GTDB): domain Bacteria; phylum Pseudomonadota; class Gammaproteobacteria; order Burkholderiales; family Burkholderiaceae_C; genus Limnohabitans_A. The sequence continues at coordinate 2,409 of CAZPTM010000125.1, forward strand.
AATCGGCCGTTGGCGGGGAAGGTGCGGGTGATGTCGCTGGCGTAGCCATCGAGCTCGCATCCGGCATCGATCAGCACCAGCTCGCCATCGCGAATCAAGCCCTGGTCGGCCCGGTAATGCAGCACGCAGGCGTTTGCGCCACCGGCCACGATGGAGCCGTAGGCCGGGTACTGCGAGCCCTGCTGACGGAATTCGTGCAGCAGTTCGGCGTCCAGATGGTATTCGCGCACTTCTTGCCCGGCGCGCAGCATGGCCGCACTGCGCTGCATGGCGCGAATATGCGCATGCGCACTGATGCGCGAAGCACGGCGCATGATGTCCAGCTCGTGCGCGTCTTTGACGAGGCGCATTTCATCGAGCAAGGCGCACACATCACGCTGCTGGTCCGGGCACAGGGCACCAAAACGCACGCGGGCACGCACGGGTTGCAACCAGCCCTCGATGCGGCTTTCCAGACCGGGATGCGTGGCAAAAGGGTACCAGACGGTGCTGCGGTTTTCCAGCAGCTTGGGCAACTGCGCATCCAGTTCGCTCACGGACACGGCACGCTGCACACCCAGGGCTGCGGGTGCTGCATCAGGCCCCAAACGGATGCCGTCCCAGATCTCGCGCTCGGTGTCCTTGGGCTGGCAAAACATCGTGGACTGCCCCTCGCTGGTGAGCACCAACCAGGCGTTCGGCTCGGTGAAACCGGTCAGGTAATAAAAGTAGCTGTCGTGCCGGAACAGAAAGTCGCTGTCGCGGTTGCGCTGCTGTTCGCGTGCGGTGGGAATGATGGCGATGCCGCCGGCACCCAGCTGGGCAGCCAGTCGGGCGCGGCGTTGGGCATAGAGAGTTGTGTCGCTCATGAAAGCCATTGTAGGAGCGCTTAAGTGTTGAGCTGCGCCAGCCGCTCAGGCGTGCCCACATCGGTCCAGTCACCCAGGTACACCTCGCCGCTGACCTCGCCCCGGTCCATGGCAGCGCGCAGCATCGGGGCCAATGCCACGGCCACGCCTTGCGGATTGCCCGCAGGCACCGGTGCATCAGCGCGGGTAAAAAAACTTTTGCGGTACAGCGCCATCGTGCTGAAGGTGTAGCGCCGCTCTGCATCGCCTGCGGGCAGGTTGAGCACCGCGCCATCAGCAGCCAGGCCAAAGTCGCCTTTGAGGTTGTGCGCCGGATTGGGCACCAGCCACAAGTGGGCCTGTTTGCCGCTGGCCGCAAAGCGACGCACGGCCTCTTGCGTGAACATGAAGTCGGGCGCGAACACGTCGCCGGCGACGACCCAGAACACCTCATCGAGCTGCGGCAAGGCCCGCACAATGCCGCCCGCCGTCTCCAGCGCATGGCCAAAGTCGCGGCCTTCGTGCGAATAGGCCACCTGCACTTCGGGCAAACCTGACCAGTGGACGCTTTCGCCAAAATGGGCCGGTATCTGCTCGCCCAGCCAGGCGGTATTGACAAGCTGGCGCACAAAGCCGCCACGCGCCAAAGCCTGCATGGGCCACTGCATCAAAGGCTGACCACACACCGGCAGCAAAGGCTTGGGGGTGGTATCGGTCAAGGGTCGCATGCGCTCGCCGCGCCCGGCGGCCAGCACCATGGCCTGGGCGGCCAAGCCATTGGAAGGTTCAAAAACGCTCGTCATGTGTGTATGTTGCCACGCCACAGCGGTTACGTACCCGGTGCAAGGCAAGTTACCTGCCCGGGAGGTTCGGGGACCGCTAAAATCAGGGGTTTCCCGACCTTCCTTTCCGGAGCTGCCCCACATGGCAAACAAGCAACACATGGCCAACGCCATCCGCGCCCTCGCAATGGACGCCGTTCAACAAGCCAACTCCGGTCACCCCGGCGCCCCCATGGGCATGGCGGACATGGCTGTGGCCCTGTGGGGCGAACACCTCCAGCACAACCCCCAAAACCCGCATTGGGCCAACCGTGACCGCTTTGTGCTGTCCAACGGCCACGGCTCCATGCTGATTTATGCGCTGCTGCACCTGACCGGTTACGACCTGCCCATTGGTGAGCTCAAAAACTTCCGCCAGCTGCACAGCAAGACCGCCGGCCACCCCGAAGTGGGCATCACCCCCGGTGTGGAAACCACCACGGGCCCGTTGGGTCAGGGCGTGACCAATGCCGTGGGCATGGCGCTGGCCGAGAAACTGCTGGCCGCTGAATTCAACAAGCCTGGCCACACCCTGGTCGACCACCACACCTATGTGTTCCTGGGTGACGGTTGCATGATGGAAGGCATCAGCCACGAAGCCTGCGCCCTGGCTGGCGCCTGGAAGCTCAACAAGCTGATCGCCCTGTACGACGACAACGGCATCTCGATTGACGGCCAGGTCGCGCCCTGGTTCATCGACAACACGCCCCAGCGTTTTGCCGCCTACGGCTGGAACGTGATTGACGCCGTGGACGGCCACGACGCCGAGGCCGTGTCCAAAGCCATCGCCTCTGCGAAACACAGCGCCGACAAGCCCACACTGATCGTCTGCAAAACCAGCATCGGCAAAGGCTCGCCCAACCGCGCCAACACGGCCAAGGCCCACGGCGAACCCCTGGGTGCTGAAGAAATCAAGCTCACCCGCGAAGCGCTGGGCTGGACTTATGGCCCCTTTGAAATTCCCCAAAGCGTTTACAAAGATTGGGATGCCAAAGCCACCGGCAAAAAAGCCGAAGCTGCCTGGGACAAGACCTTTGCCGCCTACGCCAAAAAGTTCCCTGAACTGGCCAGCGACTTCACCCGCCGCATGAAGGGCGAGCTGCCCAAGAACTTCCACCAGATCGCTGTGGACGCCGCCGTGTCCGCCCACACCAA
>CAZPTM010000126.1:0-5162 GCA_964589665.1 uncultured Limnohabitans sp.
CAAAGATGCCGGTCACATTGGCGCCGTGGGGTTGCACCAGGCGGTGGCTGAGCAGGTGCAAGCGCAGGTAGGCGTCGTGTGCATCGGCCGGGGCGTCGGCCAAGCTCTTGATCTCGGTGCGCACGGCGACCACGGTGGTGTTGCGCACAGAACAGGCTTGCAGGGCTTGAGCAGCTTCGGCGCCCAGGGCAGCTTCAGCCTCAGCGCCGGTCAGGCGGGTGCTCCCGCTGGCTGCAACGCTGTCGCTCAATTCGGGGGCTGGGTACCAGGTGTCCAGTACGGTGCCATCTGCGGCCAGGGTGGCCAGACCAATGGCGCAGGCGCCGGTGGTGACAAAGGTGCTCATGGGGTTGTTCTCCGCTGTATCTTCGCAAACCCGAGATTATCGGTGAGGATGGCCAAGAGGTGATGCGCAGGGTTTAAGCGCGTTTGCGGTTGACCAAAACGATGCCGACAGCCACCAGGGCCAGACCGGCCAGCAGCTGCAAGGAAACAGGCTCGCCCAGCCACAAGTTGCCAAACATCAGCCCAAACAAGGGCGTGAGAAAAACAAAGGAGCTGATACGCGTGGCTGGGTAGCGGCCGAGCATCCACATCCAAGCCAGGTAGCTGGCAAAAGCGCCCACCATGGTTTGTGCCAGCAAAGAGCCCCAGGCAAAGGCGCTGACATTCAAAGTCCATGTCTCTTGGCGTGCAAGCGACAGTGCCGGCAACAGGACCGCGCTGCTTGCCAATTGATAAAAAAGCAGCTTCTCGGGCGCAATACGGGTCAAGCCGCTGGCGCGAATGGCCACGGTGGTCAGTCCCCAAAAAGCACCTGCAGCCAAAGCCAGCCCATCACCCCAAGCCAGGGCGCCAGATGCCTGGCCTTGGCCGAGCACAAACACCACCGCAGCAAACGCGCAGGCCAAGCCCAACCATTGCTGCATGCCCAGTCTTTCGGAGCGCACAAACAAAGGCACGCACGCAGCAACCCAAAACGGCGAGGTGTACAGGAAGATCGTCAGCCGCGAAGCGCTGGTGTATTGCAGGCCGATAAAGATGCACGCAAACTCGGCCGCAAACAAGAAACCGGCCAGAAGGCCGGGCCACAACGAGCCATCGGCATCAAACAGGCGAATGCCTTTGATCCGACACCACAACATGAGCAGCACGGTGGCGCCGATGACGCGAAACGAGGCCTGCACCATTGGCGCCACCTCGGGGAGTGTGGCTTTGGCAAGGACCTGCTGAAGGCCCCAGAACATGCAGCAAGCGACCAGCAAAATCACTGCTGTACTGTCCAGATGCTCCAGCCTTGCAGGCGCCAGCGTGGGCTGGCGGGAGGTGCTCATTAACGTACGAGCAGCACAGGCACTTTGCAGTGGGCCAGCACTTGTGTGGCGACCGATCCCATCACCAGGTTGCCCAAGGACGAGTGACCGTGTGAGCCCATGATCACCAAATCGAACTTGCCACTGGTCGCCGTTTTGGCAATGACTTCGCCTGCGAGACCGGGCTTGACCAAACTCTTGGCGCTGATGCCGTGGCGCAGCAGAAATTTTCCGATGGGAGACAGGATTTTTTCGGCTTCTTCGCGCATGAAGTTGTCGACCACATCTTTGCCCAAGGCGGCGCGGGCCCGTGCAGGCAAGGGCGACTGAACGGTCAAAAGCGTGAATTGGTTTTGTGGACCGTAGAGGGTTTCGTGGGTGGCCAAATAAGCCAGCATGTGTTTGGTGTAAGCGCTGCCGTCAACAGCCAACAAAATTTTCATGGTTGCTCCAGAGTTACCGTAGGTCACACTCGTACTGTAACTGCAATGAAGAGTACATGTTTGCGCTTGCGCAGCAAACCATTAAAGGCCGGAGCGCGCAATGTCGAACACGTTTTGTGAGAGGGCCAGCAATTGATCGCGTAACCATACATGCCCCTGGTCATGGTGATGGCGCACGTGCCAGACGGCCTCAACATGGACGGGGGGCACATCCAGTGGCAAGTCTTTAAGTACCAGTTCATTGGCCATCCCCGTTGTGGGCACGAAGTGGCGCGGCAACACGGTCAGCAAATCCGAGTTGGTCACCACACGACCGGCAGTGAAAAACTGGTTGACCGTCATCACGATACGTCTTTGTCGTCCGTGCGAGGCCAGGGCCTCATCTACAAAGCCGTAGGGGCGGCCCGAGAAGCTCACCAGCAAGTGCTGCGCCTGGCAATAACTGTCCAACGTCATGGGGACATGGGCCAAGGGGTGGTCCTTGCGCATCACGCAGACATACTGACCTGCATACATCCGTTGGTGGGCGAAGGCCACCACTTCGCCAGCCTGTTCACGTGCGGTCAGATCGGTCAGCACGGCTGGAAAGTAGCCCAGTGCAAGGTCAGCGTCGCCTTGGTCTAGCATGCGGCGTGGATCACGTGTGGTCAGTGGCAAGACACGTAGCGACACGCCAGGGGCATGCTCTTGCAGCAGCTTGGCCATACCACCCATCAATTCAGCAGCCGTCGCATCGGCCATGGCCAACACGAATGTTGAAGATGCGGTGGCAGCGGTGAAAGGTTGCGGAATCAGCGTGGCTTGCATTTGACGCAAAGCTTCGCGAACGCCCGGCCACAGTTGCACGGCCCGGGGTGTAGGTTCGATGCCGTGACCATGTCGTTGGACCAGATCATCACCCAAAGCATCTCGTAAACGACGCATGGCGTTGCTGACAGCGGGTTGGGTCAGTGACAGTTTGTGAGCGGCTCGCGTCAGACTGCGTTCGGCCATGACCTGGTCAAAGACCCGCAGCAGGTTCAGGTCCAGGGTCCGAAAATTGGTGTTGTTGGGTTTATTCATCACTATAGTGAATGATAAACATCATCAATATAAAGTGGAAGCACACTAGAAAAAACCCTAATATTCATGCCATTGCAAATCAAACACCGCAGCGCTCAGAGCGCTGCAAGGGAAAAAACATGAATACCAGTGTCCTCAAATCCTCTATCAATCCCGCCAGTGCCGCCACCAATCCGCGCAAACTGGCCGTGGCGTTGCTGATGGCCAGTGTGGCCGGTATGCTTGTATTGGCAGACAACCTGATGAATGAGTGGGCAGAAAGCCACGCGCTGGCCGCTTGGCTTGCCTTGTGGCTGGTTGGCGTGCTGGCTCTACTGGCTCTGCGTGGCGTGACCCGTTTCGTGGCCCAAAAACTCATGAGTAAGCTCGATGCCCTGGCCGCTCAATCTGCCAGCCGCCGTGCTGATGCGCGCTTGTGGGCCATGGCCAAGGCTGATCCTCGTCTGATGGCTGAGCTCCAAGTGGCGATGACCCGTCAGGCTACCGACTCTGCACCGGTGCAGTCGCAGAACTTTGAGCAATTGAGCGATCGCCGTGCTGCCCGAATTGTGCGCGCTCGTTTGTACTACATTTGAGTTGGATCAACATTGCGTGTGCAGGCCTCTTCGGAGGCCTTTTTTGCGTCTGTTGAATGCGGGTTAGATGCTATATAATGAGAATCATTCTCAATAAAATCTTAATATCGTGTCTCACCTAAGAATGCATTCCCTGGCACGTGTCTTGCCAAACACCTGGTGTCGGGTGGTTGCACACTGTGTCTTGCCAGAGCGCCTGATGGCATTGGGATTTTTGCCGCACGAGCAGGTACGCGTGGTGCGGCGAAGCTTTTTTAAAGGTGGGCCTTTGGTCGTGCAGGTAGGCAATGCCGTATTCGCTTTACGCTCAGATGAGGCTGAGCAAGTCCAGGTGGAGTGTGGTGCATGAGTCAGGCAGTAGACATCAGTGGACTGTCGCAAAAGCGCCTGGCATTGCTAGGTAACCCGAACTGTGGCAAATCGGCCTTGTTCAATCGCTTGACCGGCAGCAAGCAGAAGGTGGCCAACTACGCAGGTGTGACCGTCGAGCTCAAACGCGGACGTATGCATACGCCACAGGGCCACGGCGTCACGGTTGTGGATCTCCCGGGAACTTACAGTTTGCAGCCCGGTAGCGAGGACGAGGCGGTGGCATGCCAGGTTGTGTTGGGACACAGCATGCAGGAGCCGCGTCCAAACCTGGTTGCCGTGGTGATCGACGCCACTCGACTGCGGCGTGGGCTTCGACTGGTAGCGGCTTTGCAGCGTTGGCAGGTGCCCTGTGTGGTGGTACTCAACATGATGGACCGTGTGCGCGCTTGGTCGCATCCTCCCTCAGCAGTGATGCTCACGCAGGTTATGGGCGTGCCCGTTGTAGAAGCTACAGGCATTCGTGCAGACGGGACACTCGCCTTGATGAACTTGCTCGATGACGAGAGGTTGTGGAAAGCACAACCCACTCAAACGCGAGTCGGCCCTGAAACACTGATGACCGACACTCATCTGCAAGACGATGATCAGGCACAGCGCTGGATGCAGGACGCTGGTCTGGATATGCAACCCCAGCGACACCACCTTAGCGAAAAACTCGACACCTGGTTACTCAATCCTCTACTGGGCTCGTTAGTGCTCATGACGGTTTTGTTCCTGATTTTTCAGGCGGTATTTGCCTGGGCCCAGTGGCCGATGGAGCAAATTGAGGGCCTCACACAGTGGGCTGGCCAAGGCCTGGACAGGCATGTGCCCAACGGATTGTTCAAAAGCCTTTTACTCGATGGTGTGATTGCCGGTGTGGGCAGTGTGCTCGTGTTCCTGCCCCAAATCATGATCCTGTTCCTGTTCATCTTGTTGCTCGATGAGTCAGGGTACCTGCCGCGTGCAGCGCTGCTGCTCGACCGCATGATGGCTAGCGTGGGTTTGTCTGGGCGAGCATTCATTCCTCTGTTGTCCAGTTTTGCCTGCGCGATTCCCGGTGTGATGGCTACGCGCACCATTGCCGACAAACGCGACCGCTGGGTGACCATTGCCATCGCGCCATTGATGACTTGCTCTGCGCGACTGCCGGTCTATGCTTTGCTCATTGGCGCATTTATTCCTGAGCGTGATGTGCTCGGCATGAACTTGCGAGGGCTGGTTCTGTTTGGTCTGTACATGCTGGGCATCGTGTCGGCTGTGGCCGTGGCCGCCCTCGCAAAGCTGTGGCGCTCCCAAGGACAACAGGCGCAACTCATGATGGAGCTGCCCGACTACCATTGGCCACGTATCAAGGACGTAGCATTGGGCTTGTGGCAGCGGGCCTGGATCTTTCTGCGCAATGTGGGCGGGATCAT
>CAZPTM010000127.1:0-5160 GCA_964589665.1 uncultured Limnohabitans sp.
ACACGCCCGGTCACGAGGCCTTCACGGCCATGCGTGCCCGTGGTGCCCAAGCCACCGACATCGTTATTCTGGTGTGTGCGGCTGACGACGGCGTCATGCCTCAGACCAAGGAAGCCATCAAGCACGCCAAGGCTGCGGGTGTTCCCATTGTGGTTGCCATCACCAAGGCCGACAAACCCGATGCGAACATCGAAAAGGTCAAGGCCGAGCTGATCTCCGAAGAAGTGGTGCCTGAAGAGTTTGGCGGTGAGTCGCCTTTCGTGCCTGTGTCTTCCAAGACCGGTATGGGTATTGACGATTTGCTCGAACATGTGTTGCTGCAAGCCGAAGTGCTGGAGCTCAAGGCGCCTATTCAGGCCGCCGCCAAGGGGCTGGTCATTGAAGCCCGTCTGGACAAGGGCCGCGGCTCTGTGGCCACGGTGCTGGTGCAGTCCGGTACGCTGAACGTGGGCGACGTGGTGCTGGCTGGCCAGACCTATGGCCGTGTGCGTGCCATGCTGGACGAAAACGGCAAGCCGTCCAAAGAAGCGGGTCCTTCGATTCCGGTCGAAATTCAGGGTCTGTCCGACGTGCCTGCCGCAGGCGACGACTTCATGGTGCTGGCCGACGAGCGCCGCGCCCGCGAAATCGCCACCTACCGCGCTGGCAAGTACCGCAGCACCAAGCTGGCCAAACAGCAAGCGGCCAAGCTGGAAAACATGTTCTCCGACATGCAGGCGGGCGAAGTGCAGTCCTTGCCCATCGTGCTCAAGGCCGATGTGCAGGGTTCGCAGGAAGCGCTGGCCGCATCCTTGCTCAAGCTCTCGACCGACGAGGTGCGCGTGCAGCTGGTGTATGCCGGTGTGGGCGGTATTTCCGAATCCGACGTGAACCTGGCCATTGCCTCCAAGGGTCTGGTGATCGGTTTCAACGTGCGTGCCGATGCCGGTGCGCGCAAGCTGGCCGAAGGCAACGACGTTCAGATCAAGTACTACAACATCATTTACGACGCTGTGGACGAGCTCAAAGCAGCCATGTCCGGCATGCTGGCCCCAGAACAGAAGGAAGAAGTCATCGGCAATGCCGAGATCCGCACCGTGTTCGTGGCCTCCAAGATCGGTACCGTCGCAGGTTGTATGGTCACCAACGGCATGGTCCATCGCAATGCACGCTTCCGCCTGCTGCGCGACAACGTGGTCATCTACACGGGCGAGATCGAAGCGCTCAAGCGCTTCAAGGACGATGTGCGCGAAGTCAAGGAAGGCTTCGAGTGCGGTATCAAGCTCAAGAACTACAACGACATCAAAGAGAGCGACCAGCTCGAATTCTTTGAGATCAAGGAAATCGCGAGAACCTTGTAATGCCGCGCAAAGCCTCGTCCGTTCCCAACCGCGGCTACCGAGTGGCCGACCAGATCCAGCGCGATCTGTCGGAGCTCATTGCCCGCGAACTCAAGGACCCCCGTGTGGGCATGGTCACGATCAACACCGTCGAGGTGACGCCGGACTATGCCCACGCCAAGGTGTACTTCAGCCTGTTGGTGGGCAACCCCGAGGAAAGCACCGAGGGCCTGAACGCCGCTGCCGGTTTCCTGCGCAACGGGCTGTTCAAGCGCCTGCACATTCATACCGTGCCGACACTGCACTTCATTTTTGACCGCACCACCGAGCGTGCATCGGACATGAACGCACTGATCGCCAAGGCTGTGTCCTCCCGCGCAAAGGACGATTGAGAATGAACGCGCCACGCACCAGGGTGCAGCGGCGCCCTGTGCATGGGGTGATCCTGCTGGACAAACCGCTTGGTCTTTCAAGCAACCAGGCCTTGCAAAAGGTCAAGTGGTTGCTGCGCGCTGAAAAAGCGGGTCACACCGGTACGCTGGACCCGCTGGCAACGGGTGTGTTGCCCCTGTGCTTTGGTGCAGCCACCAAGTTCAGCCAGCAACACCTGGATGCTGACAAGGTGTACGAAACCACCGTGCGTCTGGGCCGCAAAACCACCACGGCGGACGCCGAGGGCGAGGTTGTGGCCGAGCGCCCGGTCACCTGCACCCTGGGGCAGGTGGTGGAGGTGCTGGACCGGTTCATGGGCCCAATCGCACAAGTGCCGCCTATGCACAGCGCCCTCAAAAAGGACGGCAAGGCCCTTTACGAATATGCACGCGAAGGCGAGACCGTGGAGCGCGAGCCGCGCAACGTGGTCATTCACGACCTAGAACTGCTGGACGTGCAGTTGCAGGGCGATGCTCCGTTCCTGAAGCTGCGCGTGGCCTGTAGCAAGGGCACTTACATTCGCACTCTGGGTGAAGACATTGCCGAAGCCCTGGGCTGCGGTGGTCATTTGAGCGCGCTGCGCCGTGTGCAAACTGGTCCGTTTGACGCCAGCCAATGCATCACGATTGAGCAGCTCGAAGCCATGGAGGAGGGCGAGCGACTGCTGCAGTTGCGGCCCATCGACGTGCTGCTGCCCGAGCATGAAACCGTCACACTGGACACAGACAATGCAGGTCGATTCCTGTCAGGACTGCGCCGTCGCGGCCACTGGCCCGATATGCCGCTTGTGCGTGTGTATGGGCAAGAGCCCCAAGCCCTGCTGGGCACAGGACATACCCAGGCGGGTGAGTTGATTCCCACCCGACTCCTGAGCCCGATTGAAATTCAACAGATTCTTGAAAGTTCGCCAGCACTCGAGCTGGCTTGATATTGGAAGCAACCATGAGCAAGCAAATTCGCAACATCGCCATCATCGCGCACGTTGACCACGGTAAAACCACCATGGTCGACCAGCTGCTGCGTCAGTCGGGCACCTTCGCCGACCACGAAAAAGTCGTGGACACCGTGATGGACAACAACGCCATCGAACGCGAGCGTGGCATCACCATCCTGGCCAAGAACTGCGCCGTGAGCTGGGAAGGCACCCACATCAACATCGTCGACACCCCCGGCCACGCGGACTTCGGTGGTGAAGTCGAACGCGCCCTGTCCATGGTCGACGGCGTGGTGCTGCTGATCGACGCCCAGGAAGGCCCGATGCCCCAGACCCGCTTCGTGACCAAGAAGGCCCTGGCCCTGGGCCTGAAGCCCATCGTGGTGGTCAACAAGGTGGACAAGCCCGGCGCCAACTGCGACAAAGTGGTGAACGCCGCTTTCGACCTGTTCGACAAACTGGGCGCCACCGACGAGCAGCTGGACTTTCCGGTGGTCTACGCCTCGGGCATCAACGGCTGGACGTCGCTGGAAGAGGGCGCACCAGGCGAGCAGTGGGGCCCCGACATGTCGGCCCTGTTCAACACCGTCCTCAAGCATGTGCCACCCAACAGCGGCAACCCCGACGCGCCCCTGCAGCTACAGATTTCTGCGCTGGACTTCTCCACCTTCGTGGGCCGCATTGGCGTGGGCCGTATCAGCCAGGGCAAGATCAAGCCCGGCATGGACGTGCTAGTGATGGAAGGCCCCGAGGGCAATAGCATCAAAGGCCGCATCAACCAGGTGCTGACGTTCCAGGGCCTGGACCGTATGCAAACGCCCGAAGCGGGCCCTGGCGACATCGTGCTGATCAACGGTATTGAAGACATCGGCATTGGCGTGACAGTGACTGACCCCGCCAACCCCGCACCCCTGCCCATGCTCAAGGTGGACGAGCCCACGCTGACCATGAACTTCTGCGTGAACACCTCGCCTCTGGCCGGCCGTGAAGGCAAGTACGTGACCAGCCGCCAGATCTGGGACCGCCTGCAAAAAGAACTGCAGCACAACGTGGCCCTGCGCGTGAAAGAAACCGACGAAGACGGCATTTTTGAAGTGTCTGGCCGTGGTGAATTGCACCTGACCATTTTGCTGGAAAACATGCGCCGCGAAGGCTATGAGCTGGCCGTGTCCAAGCCCCGCGTGCTGTTCCGTGACATCGACGGCGTCAAACACGAGCCGATCGAGCTGGTGACAGCCGACATCGAAGAAGCCCACCAAGGTGGCGTGATGCAAGCCCTGGGCGAGCGCAAGGGCGAATTGGTCAACATGGAGCCGGACGGTCGTGGCCGTGTGCGCCTGGAATACCGCATTCCGGCGCGTGGCCTGATCGGTTTCTCCAACGAATTCCTGAACCTGACCCGTGGTTCCGGCCTGATTTCCAACATCTTTGACAGCTACGAGCCGCACAAGGGCGACATCGGTGGCCGCAAGAACGGTGTGCTGATCTCCATGGACGATGGCGAAATCTTCACCTACGCCCTGGGCAAGCTCGACGACCGTGGCCGCATGTTCGTCAAGCCCAACGACCCGGTGTACGAAGGCATGATCGTCGGCATCCACAGCCGCGACAACGACCTGGTGGTCAACGCCACGCGTACCAAGCAGCTGACCAACTTCCGCGTCTCCGGCAAGGAAGATGCGATCAAGATCACGCCCCCGATCGACCTGACGCTGGAATACGGCGTGGAATTCATCGAGGACGACGAGCTGGTCGAAATCACGCCCAAGAGCGTGCGCCTGCGCAAGCGCCACCTCAAGGAACACGACCGCAAGCGCGCTTCGCGCGAAAACGCCTGATCGAAGTCTTGGCCATGACACTCCGACATGGTCAAGCGGTCTGGCTGATGGTGCTGACCACGGCGCTCTGGGCCATTGCTGGCGTGGTCACACGTCAGCTGCAGCAGGCGCAAAGCTTTGAGGTGACCTTCTGGCGCAGCTTCTTTACGGTGCTGTCGCTGGTGGTCATCCTGCCGCTGTGGCAGGGCAGGGGCGTGTGGCGCCGTTTGCCCTGGCGCAGCGTGTATTTCTGGATCTCTGGCGTGTGCTGGAGCGTCATGTTCACCGCCTTCATGCTGGGCATGACCCTGACAGGTGTGGCCAACGTGCTGATCACCATGTCGCTGGGCCCTTTGCTTACAGCGCTGTTTAGCCGTGTGGTGCTGGGCCACCGCTTGCCCGAACGCACCTGGGCGGCTATTGCGGCGGCGGGTGTGGGCATTGTCTGGATGTACGGCCGCGAGATGATGGCGGCCGAGGGCGAATACATCGTCGGCATGCTGGTGGCGTTGTGCGTGCCCATCGCAGCAGCCGTGCAGTGGACGGCCATGCAAAAGGCGCACGCCAAAGGCATCGACATCGACCTGGTGCCTTCGGTGCTGCTGGGGGCGGTGCTGTCCTCGCTCTACACCATCGGGCCTGCGCTACCCATGCAGGC
>CAZPTM010000128.1:0-5116 GCA_964589665.1 uncultured Limnohabitans sp.
TAAATGCCAAAGTGGCCCTTGGCGTCGGGTTGGTGGTAGTCGTACATAAAACCTGAGGGGAAAGGGGTTCAGGAGAGCATGTTGTCAGCGGCGCGAACCGCAGCGACAAACTGCTGGATCTTGGCGGCATCTTTGAGGCCTTTGCCTGCTTCGATGCCCGAGCTCACGTCAACGGCCAAAGACCGCGCACGCGAGCGCAGCAGGCGAATGCCATCGGCCACGTTTGCAGGTGTGAGTCCACCAGACAAAACGAGGTGAGCGTTGACGTTTGGTGGCAGCAGTGACCAATTGAAGCTCTGGCCCGAGCCTCCGTAGCCGTCGACCAGGGTGTCGAGCAGCAGGGCTTGGGCATGTGGGTTGTCCTGGGCGAATTTTACCAAGTCGAAGCTGGCGGCGGGGTTTTGCGGAATCCGGGCCACCCGCAAAAACGGTCGCTGGCAGCGCTGGGCCACCTGGGCGCAAAACTCGGCGCTTTCGTCACCATGAAACTGCAGCGTGGCGCCCGGCACCTGGGCGCTGGCTGCAGCCACTTCGTCGCTGCTGGCATTCACAAACAACAACACCGGTGTGACAAAGGCGGGCAGGCGTGCGGCCAGTTGCCCGGCTCGCTCGGCGCTGACAAAGCGCGGGCTTTTGTCATAGAGCACAAAGCCTACGGCATCGGTGCCAGCGTGCACGGCAGCATCCACATCGGCTTCGCGGGTGAAGCCGCACATCTTGATGCGGGTACGTGTCTGAGCAGTCATGGTAGCCATTGAAAAGCAGGGGTATCGGTGGGCAGCCCCCATTCTGGCGCATAGACGGGGCCTGCGAAATACAGGCCATCGGGTGAGAAGGTGGGCGCTGCCGCATCGCGGTTGCGCGCTGCCAGCACTTCTGCCATCCAGCTTGCCGGGTGCAGCCCCTGCCCAATGTAGACCAGGCAACCCATGATGTTGCGGATCATGTGGTGCAAGAACGCGCTGCCCTCAAAGTCGAAGCGCCAATAGGGGCCTCGGCGCGAAATGTCGATGCGGTACAGCGTTTTGACCGGCGACAGCGCCTGGCAGCCACTGGCCCTGAATGAGCTGAAATCATGTTCACCCAACAGATGCTGGCTGGCGCTTTGCATGGCTTGCAGGTCCAGCGGACGAAACACCCAGCCCACCTTGCCGTGTTCCAGGCTAGGACGTACTGGCGATTCAAGCAGGATGTAGCTGTAGCGCCGTGCCACTGCGCTGGCTCGGGCATGGAAGGTGTCGGGCACAGGCTGTGCCCATTGAACGGCAATGTCGGAGGGCAAGAAACGGTTGGTGCCGCGCACCCACGAAAACGGCTCACGGTCGATGTCAGTGTCCAGATGAACCACCTGCATCAGGCCATGTACACCGGTGTCGGTGCGGCCCGCGCAAAGCGTGTGGATGGGGGTGGTGGAAAAGGCCTGCAACGCGGCTTCGAGCTTGTCCTGAATGGTCTGACCATTGGGCTGGCTTTGCCAGCCCAGGTAGCCATGGCCGTTGTAGCTGATGCCGAGGGCCAGTCTCACTGCAAGCTGTTCAGGGTGTGCATGGCCTGATTCTGCACTTGGGGGTTGTCCGACTTGATGGCAGACAGAAGCAACGCCCGGGCCAGGTCTTTTTCGCCTTGCTGGAGCAATTGCTGAGCCAGTTGGAGTTTGTTGATGCTGGTGTCGTTTGTAGCTGCAGGTTCAGCAGGTGCAGCGGGCGGAGGGGACATCACCATGGGGGCCACCGAAGGCGGCACAGGTGCATTCGGGGGGGTGTTCAGGTCCAGGTTCAAACCAGACAAGCCTGCAGGCATACCCGATGGCACGCTGGACTCCATACCGGGCTGAATGTTGGCTGTGGCAGGAATGTCGTCGTAAGAGGGTGCATAGGACATACCGCGGCTGTTGGCACGCTTTTGACCACGACGTACCCACCAGGCCAGAGCCAGCATGAGGGCCAGCAAGGCCGCAGCCCAGCCAATAGTGCGGGGATCGCTTTTGAGTTTTTCAAGCAGATTGCTGACGCTCAACTCTTGATCAGATGCCTCGGCCTCTGCCGGCTTGGCTTCAGGCTGGGGAAGGTTTACACCCACACCTGGGCTCGCATCCTTGCTTTTTGCAAGGTCTTGCAGTTCAGCCATGTTTTTTTGCAGGGCATCAAGCTCTTTTTGCTTGTCCTGGCCTTCTTGCTCTTTGGCAATTTTGGCTTCCTGCCCATCGCTGACCGTGGCTTGACTCAAGGTCAAACGGTCGGGTTTGCTTTCGCTTTCTTTGACGCTTGCATCTGGCGTGGTCAAACGACCGCTCATCTCGTTGGTAGAGGTTTGGTCAACTTGTATGGTGCTACGTGCCAGGCGCTGTGTGTATGCAACAAAGTCGCGGGTTTGGGCCAGCACGATCTGGCGAGCCTCTTGGCGAGAAACTTTTTGTGCTTCAGTGGAAGAGGGCATGCGAAGCGTCGAGCCAGCGCGCACCAGATTGACGTTGCCTTCAATAAAAGCCTCCGGGTTGGCTTTGGCCATGGCCACCAGCATTTGATCCAGAGACACACTCGCAGGTAAGTTGCGCACCGCAATTTCAGATGCGGTGTCACCGGATTTGACTTCCGTGGGACCATCGTCACGTTGCGCAGGACTTGCAACTACTGCAGGTGCGCGGGGCGCGGTGGCAAGAGCCGGAGCAGATGTTGAAGAGACGGCATCATTTGGAGTATCAAACTTGTAGACGGGCACCCCATCACTGTTTGCTGTCGGTGTTGGCAAGCTATCCGAACGCAGCTCAACTGCTGCTGGGGCGTTTGGCGTCTGAGGTGCTTGTGCATTGAAAGAACTGGTCACTGTCTGCGTAGGCATGGCCGACACAGGCAGTTGTTCCGTGGAAACAGGCGCGATGGTACTCTGACGGTTCGGCGCCATGCTGTTGAGCAGCAAAGCGTAATTTCGTTTGAGCTTGCCGCCATTACCCCATTGGGCTTGAAGGATCAAATCCAAAAAAGTCTCTTTGACAGGTTGCTGTCCTTGGACCACCAGGAAAGGCAGTCCTTCTCTGGTTTGCAAGCTGACGGTGGCACCCTGCAGGGCGGGGCTGAACTCCATGCCTGACTGGCTGAATAGGCCGGGTTCGGCAATCTGGGCTTGCAACCCGGACAGTTCTGCCGCCGTGGCCTCCACGACTGCAACCTCGGCTTGCAAAGGCTCACCGAGCCCGGACAGGACCTTGAGACGACCCAGATTCAGAGCTTGAGCTGGCCCGCTCCAGGACAAGAGCACTAGCGCGGCACTGCTTGTCAGTGCCCAGATGGTGCGATGGTTGGAGCTTGTTTTGGCCATGTTGTACTTCCCTGAATTTTTTATCTGTCCCTGGCCTGTTGAACGCCTCAGGCGTCCAGCAGGATACGCAGCATGCGGCGCAGCGGTTCGGCAGCGCCCCACAGCAGCTGATCGCCAATGGTAAACGCACCGACGTATTCCGGGCCCATGGCCAGTTTACGGATACGACCGACTGGAATGGTCATCGTGCCGGTCACGGCCACAGGCGTCAAGTCCTGCAGTGTGGCTTCGCGGGTGTTGGGCACCACTTTGACCCACTCGTTATCCGCGGCAATCATGGCCTCGATATCGGCCACGGGCACGTCTTTTTTAAGCTTGAAGGTCAACGCCTGGCTGTGGCAACGCATGGCGCCCACGCGCACGCAGAAACCGTCCACCGGAATGGCTGCAGAGCCAAAGCCTTCGCCCAGACCCAAAATCTTGTTGGTTTCGGCCATGCCTTTCCATTCTTCTTTGGATTGGCCGTTGCCCAGGTCCTTGTCGATCCAGGGGATCAGCGAGCCACCCAGGGGCACGCCAAAGTTGGCGGTCTCCGCGCCGGTCAGGGCACGTTGCTTGGCGATGACCTTGCGGTCGATTTCCAGAATGGCGCTCTTGGGGTCGTCCAGCAGGGCTTTGACTTCGGCGTTGAGCGTGCCGTATTGCGTCAGCAATTCGCGCATGTGCTGTGCGCCGCCGCCAGATGCGGCCTGGTAAGTTTGGGTGCTCATCCATTCGACGAGGCCTGCCTTGTACAGCGCGCCCACGCCCATCAACATGCATGAGACGGTGCAGTTGCCGCCCACCCAGTTGTTGCCGCCCTTGGCCAGGGCGTTTTTGATGACGGGCATGTTGACCGGATCGAGCACGATCACGGCATTGCCTTCCATGCGCAGGGTGGAAGCGGCGTCGATCCAGTGGCCGTTCCAGCCAGCGGCGCGCAGCTTGGGGAAAACTTCGCTGGTGTAGTCGCCGCCTTGGGCGGTGATGATGATGTCGCAGCGCTTGAGGGCCTCGATGTTGTGCGCATCTTGCAGCACCGTTTCGTTCTTGGCCATGGCGGGGGCTTTGCCGCCAGCGTTGGAGGTGGAGAAAAAGACCGGCTCAATCAGGTCGAAGTCTTTCTCGGCAACCATGCGGTCCATCAGAACCGAGCCGACCATGCCGCGCCAGCCGACCAAACCTACCAACTTGCTCATTTTCAATGCCCTTTCAAAGTTTTAAACAGTGCCACGCCTGACTGTCTTGCCCGGCTCGTCTGGCCGGGTTGGGCGCACGACAAGCCAGAGCCGTTCAGCCCTTAATGGTCGTGGTTTTGGTGGAGATTGCGCGCACGCCAGCGCTCACCGTGGTGGTGGCAGCAAAGTTCAGCGTGAACAGGCGTGCGGCAAACATGGTTGCAGATTGTAAAGGAAAGGCTTGGCCCGCCCTTACAGCGCCTTGACCACGGCATCACCCATCTGTTGCGTGCCGACCTTGGTCGTGCCTTCGCTGTAGATGTCGGGCGTGCGCAGACCTTGGGCCAGCACTTTTTGCACGGCCGCTTCAATGCGGGCCGCGGCTTCGGGCTGGTTGAGCGAAAAGCGAAGCATCATGGCCGCAGACAGGATGGTGGCCAGCGGGTTGGCCACGCCTTTGCCGGCGATGTCGGGTGCGCTGCCGTGGCTGGGTTCGTACAGGCCCTGGTTCTTGGTGTTCAGGCTGGCCGAGGGCAGCATGCCGATCGAGCCCGTGAGCATCGAGGCTTCGTCGGACAGGATGTCGCCGAACATGTTGCCGGTGACCACCACGTCAAAGGCCTTGGGCGCCTTGACGAGTTGCA
>CAZPTM010000129.1:0-5090 GCA_964589665.1 uncultured Limnohabitans sp.
CATGCTTGGTGATCAGCTCACCCAGCTTGCGCATGATCTTGGCGCGCTCTGTGGCAGGCGTGGCGGCCCACTTCGGAAACGCTTCTTTGGCGGCAGCGACGGCAGCATTGACCTGCGCCTTGTCGCCTGAGGCCACCTCGGCCAGAACTTCCTGCGTGGCCGGGTTGATGGTCTCGAAGTAGTCGCTGCCTGCGACGCTTTGGCCGTTGATCAGGTGGTCGATTTTCATGGGGTTGCTTTCACAATGGTGTTGGTCAAGGCGCCGATGCCTTCGATCTCGGTGACGATCACGTCACCGGGCTGGCAGTCCACGATGCCGTCGGGCGTGCCGGTCAGGATCAGGTCGCCGGGGTTCAGCGTCATGAAGCTGCTGAAGTACTCGATCAGCGTGGGCACATCAAAAATCATGTCGGCCGTGCTGCCGGTTTGTGTGACCTTGCCATTGACGGTGGTTTGCAGCTTCAGCGCCATCGGGTTAGGCACATCGGCCGAGTCCACCAGCCAGGGGCCAATCGGCGTGCAGGTGTCGCGGTTTTTCACGCGCAGGTTGGGGCGATACCAGTTTTCCAGGTAGTCACGGATCGCGTAGTCGTTGGCCACGGTGTAGCCCGCGATGTAGTCATAGGCATCGGCCTTCTTCACGTGGCGTGCGGTGCGGCCAATCACCACGGCCAGCTCACACTCGTAGTGCATGTAGGCCACATCAGGCGGGCGCTTGGTGAAGGCCTTGTGGCCGATGAGCGAGGCATGGCTCTTCATGAAGGCCAGCGGTTCTTCGGGTGCCTTGAAGGCGAGTTCCTTGGCGTGATCGGCGTAGTTCAGGCCCAGTGCGATGACGGTACGCGCTTGTGTTGTTGGTGCCAGCGGCGGCAGCCAGACCACATCGTCAAATGCGACGCGGCGACCGGCGTGCGGGCCTTGCGTCAACAACAGCTGACCGTTGGACTCGACAGCGTCATGAATACCGCCCGACCAGGCAATGCGTGCGTGTTTCATGCCAGGCCTTTCACGGTTGTCAGCACCGATGCAAAGCCAGGCGCAGAAATCTCCACCTTGTCCCCAGCCTTGGCCCGTGGGCGTGTGCCGTCTTCCAGGCAGTCGGTGCCCACCATCAGAACGTCGCCAGGTTGCAGCGTCATGAACTCACCCACATCGGCCAGCAGCTTCGGCATGCCGCGCACCTGCTCTCGCAGATCAACGGCTTGCACCACTTCGTCATTGCAACTCACCGTGATTTGCAGCTCGCTCCAGTCTTGTACAGCGCCTGCAGTGACACGCGCAGGCAGTGCCAAAAACCCATCACGGCACCGAAATTTGACGGGCGGACGGTAGTAGCTGCTGTGCGGCACGCTCCAGTCATTGAGCAACACAGCGCCCACCACTTGCGCCTGCGATCCGATCACCAGACCCAGAGTGGCGCCCATGTCCACCTCAGTAACGCCGTCTTGCAACACCAGATCCTGCCCAGCAGGGCAGAAAGTGTTGGCAGTTTTCACATAGAGCACTGGCGCTTTGGGCGCGGCTTTGTGGGGGTCTTGCGTCATGCGCTCGGACCACAAGTCCCATTCCCGGCGAAAGTTCAGCAATGTGCCGTACACCGTGCCTGATGGCATCCATGTGGGTGTCCACGTGTTCATCGTTCTTCTTCCTCGGCCAGTTCTTCTGGCGTTTCAATGTCTGGCGCTTCAAGCGCAATCATTTCGTCCAACAAGGCATACAACTGCCCCAGCTTGGTTTTGCCCAGGTGCTGCTCCATCCAGCTGTAATGCGCTTCGATGGTTTGCGATAAGGTTTCAACTTTTTCCAACCCAAGCGGCGTAGCGCGCACCACGGTTCTGCGTGCGTCCTGACCACAGCGCTCGCGGGTAATCAGACCATCGCGTTCCATGCGTGACAGCACGCCTGTCAAACTCGGCCCCAGCAAATAGGCCTCGCGTGCTACACGCCCTGTCTCAACGCCCGAGGGGTCGTCCGCATGCTCACCCAACACGCGCAGCACGCGCCACTGCTGGTCGGACAGCCCATGCTGACGCAAGCTGGGACGGGTGTGTGCCATGACCGCTTCACGCGCTTGCAACAGCAAGCGCGGAAGGTTGCGGTGAACAAAGGGAGGGGTAGGCTTCATTTATTTAATATGTTAAATGATTTTGAGCAGCTTTCACCTAGTGCGAACCCTTGGGTGCGTTCAGAAATGAAAAAAGGCGCCGAAGCGCCTTTTGTTGGGGTGCGAAGCGATCAGTAACCGCCGCCGTAGCCACCGCCGCCTTCGCGACGACCGCCACCGTTACCACGGGGGCCTGCGCCGTAGGGGCTGCGGAAACCGCCGCCACCGTTGTCGCCGCCGTAGCCGCCACCGCCTTCACGACGGCCGCCACCAAAGCCACCACCACCGTAGCCACCGCCGCCTTCGCGACGGCCACCACCGAAACCACCGCCACCGCTGCGGGGGGGACGGGGTTCCATCGGACGGGCCTCGTTCACCACGATGTTGCGGCCACCCAGGGCCTGGCCATGCATGCCTTCGATGGCAGCTTGCGCTTCGGCATCGCTGCCCATTTCGACAAAGCCGAAACCTTTGGAACGGCCGGTGTCGCGCTCCATCATGACTTTGGCGCTGGTCACAGCACCGAATGCGGAGAAAGCTTGCTCCAGATCGCCATCACGCACGGAATAGGGCAGGTTGCCCACGTACAGTTTGTTGCCCATTAATGGGACTCCTCAAAACAAAAATACAAGCGATGGAGTTTCCGAAAGCGCATCTAATCCGAGAAAACCCGATGGGAAGCGAAACTGACCTGTTCACCGCAAACACACCCAGCCCAAGGGGCCAAGCTCAACCATTATGCGCGAGATTCGTGAATTTTCAACAGGGGGCAATCCCGCAAGCCGCATGAACAGCGGCCTGTGGGCTTTTCCCCACTGTTTTACCAGCTCACTTCGCGGTCAGGAGTGGCACTGATCTTGTGCACGGTCAGGTCAGCACCGTCATATTCCTCTTCCGGGCTGAGCTTCAAACCAAAAACGGCCTTGATCGTCCCATACACCACGACACCCCCCACGACAGCCCAGATCACGGCCATGGCGGTGCCGATCAGCTGCGCCGTCACATTCACGCCGCCCAGGCCACCCAATGCCGAGCTGCCAAAAATGCCGGCCGCAATGCCGCCCCAGGTGCCACAAAGGCCATGAAGGGGCCAAACGCCCAACACGTCGTCAATCTTCCACTTGTTTTGGGTCAAGGTGAACATGCCCACAAACAAAGCGCCCGCCATGGCGCCGACCACCAGCGCGCCCATAGGGTGCATCAGGTCTGAACCCGCACACACCGCCACCAGCCCCGCCAAAGGGCCGTTGTGCACAAAGCCGGGGTCGTTCTTGCCCAGGACCAGCGCGGCGAGGGTACCGCCCACCATGGCCATCAGGGAATTGACCGCGACCAGGCCGGACATTTTGTCCAGGGTCTGGGCACTCATCACATTGAAGCCGAACCAGCCTACGATCAGGATCCAGGCACCCAACGCCAAAAACGGAATGTTCGAAGGTGGGTGGGCAGACATGGCACCGTCCTTGCGGTAACGGTTGTAGCGCGCGCCCAGCAGCAGCACAGCGGGCAACGCAATCCAGCCGCCCACGGCGTGGACCACCACGGAGCCAGCAAAATCATGGAACTCATCACCCGTAAGGGCTTTGATCCAGGCCTGCACACCGAAATGCTGGTTCCAGGCAATGCCTTCAAAGAAGGGATACACAAAACCCACCACACAGGCCGTGGCCAGCAACTGGGGCCAGAACTTGGCGCGCTCGGCAATACCACCAGAGATGATGGCGGGAATGGCTGCAGCAAAGGTCAGCAAAAAGAAGAACTTGACCAGGTCGTAACCATTTCTGGCAGCCAGTTGTTCAGCACCCACAAAGAAGTGCGTACCGTACGCCACGCCATAGCCCACCATGAAATACACCACGGTCGACACCGAAAAATCCACCAGGATTTTGACCAAGGCATTGACCTGGTTCTTTTTACGGACAGTGCCCAGCTCCAGAAAGGCAAAGCCCGCGTGCATGGCCAGCACCATGATGCCGCCCAGCAAAATAAAGAGCGCATCTGCGCCCTGTTTCAGTGCATCCATTGTTTTCCCTTGGACTAAATGATCGAATTTGGTGCAAATTACCCTCAAGCAGGGTGCTTGCACCAAAGTCAAGCAAAATCCATACCCAAAACCATGCATGCACCAAAGCGGCGCTTCACCATGGCTTTACGCCCGCCCGGCAATCGTGGATGATCCGCCCTCATGGATCTGCTTCGACGACAACTGTGCCTGCTGCCCCTGGGGGCTGGCTTGCTGCATGGTGCGGCACACGCCACCACCGAGATTGACGAGGGCATCGACTTCGAGGTGCTGCCCACGCCACAGCCCACGCGCAGCAACACACGCATCGAAGTGATCGAGTTTTTCCGCTACGGTTGCCCGTTTTGCGACCGTCTGGAGCCCGTGCTGCAGCGCTGGGCGCAAGACCACGCAAAAGCACTGGTGCTGCGCAAAGTGCCTGTGTCGTTTTACAGCACCACCCACCAGCAGCTTTATTTAACGCTGACCCAGATGCAGCAAGAGGCCAAGCTGACCCTGCAGATTTACGACGCCATCCACCGCCACGCCCGAGCGCTCGATAGCCTGGAAGACATCGTGGACTGGCTGGGCCACCAAGGCGTGGACACCGCCACCTTTACCCAAACCTGGAATTCTCCCGCGATCGCCAAAGCCGTGGCGCAAGCCAATGCCGAAGTGCAAGTCTATGGCGTGAAGTTTGTGCCGCAGTTTGGCGTCAATGGCCGCTACCTGACCTCTCCTGCCATGGTCGGCGGCAACAACGCCCGGGCGCTGGAAGTGGTGGAAGCACTGGTGCAGCGCGAACTGGCTACACACCACGGCTAGCTTCACCCCAGCTTTTTCATCAACAGCGCATTGACCTGTGCTGGATTAGCCTTGCCCTTGCTGGCTTTCATGATCGGCCCAACAAGCCCGTTCAGGGCCTTGGCGTTGCCAGCCTTGAACTCTTCCACGTTCTTGGGGTTGGCGGCCAGTACTTCGTCG
>CAZPTM010000130.1:0-5063 GCA_964589665.1 uncultured Limnohabitans sp.
ACCTTGCAGATCCAGAGAGCCGCGGACGATGTGGTAACGCACACCAGGCAAGTCCTTGACACGACCGCCGCGAACCAGCACAACGCTGTGTTCCTGCAGGTTGTGGCCTTCACCGCCGATGTAGGAAATGACTTCGAAGCCGTTGGTCAGGCGAACCTTGGCGACCTTACGCAAAGCGGAGTTAGGCTTCTTGGGCGTCGTGGTGTACACACGGGTGCACACGCCACGGCGCTGTGGGCAATTTTGCATCGCAGGGCTTTTGGACTTGATAGTCTCAACTTCTCGCCCCTGACGCACCAGTTGATTGATGGTTGGCATTGATAAACGTCCCTAAACGTTTGGATTGAACACAAATACTTCTCCGCCCCAAATGCGGAAAAGCCCGCCAGTATAGCGCGCTGACACCCGCATCACAAGTGTGAACTCCGGCAAAAGCCAAATTGCACAAAAAAGTAATTCTTTTTACTTTATCCAGAGGCGCAGGGCATCCCAAGCTTGGCCGAAAACACCGGCTTGCTCGACATCTTTAAGAGCTACCAGCGGGACATTGAGCAACGCTTCTTCACCGCGCATGACTTTCAGTGTGCCCAGCGGCTGCCCCTTGACCACCGGCGCAACCAAGGGGTCCGGACGGACCACCTGGGTCTTGAGTTGGGCTGCACTGCCCGCAGGAACTGCCACCACAAGAGGCATCGGCGACCCCAATGCGACGGTGTCAGCTTTTCCCTTCCAGATTTTGGGAGTTGCTACAGGCTGGGCCGCCTCGAAAAGCTTGACTGCGTCAAAAGCGGAGTAGCCCCAGTTCAGTAACTTTTGAGTTTCGTTGGCCCGGGCATTCTCGCTTTCGGTACCGAGCACAATCGACAGCAGGCGACGCGTGCCCACATTGGGAAAGTCACGCTTAGCCGAGGCCACCAAGCAGTAGCCTGCGGCATCGGTATGGCCTGTCTTCAATCCATCGACCGTGGGATCGCGAAACAACAGCAAGTTACGGTTATTCCCATTCGCTTCAGGCGTGCCGGGATAACGGTATTTCTTGATGGCGTAGTAGCCCAACTCGTTGGGAAAGTCGCGCATAAGCCGCATAGCCAAGGTGCTCAAGTCGCGTGCCGTGGTCATGTGTCCCGCCTCGGTCAGACCTTCCGGGTTTTTGTATTGGGTATTTTTCATGCCCAAGGCCTTTGCCTGAGCATTCATCATCTCGACAAAGCGCTCCGCACTGCCACCCACACCTTCGGCCAAAGCCATGGTGGCATCGTTGCCCGATTGCACGATCATGCCCTTGATCAAGTCCTCAACAGGCACCTGCATTTTGGGCTCAATGAACATACGCGAGCCCGGCATTTTCCAGGCCCTGGTAGACACCGGCAACTTTTGCTGGAGATCAATTTTATTGGCCCGCAAGGCCTCAAAAACCAGGTACGCCGTCATCAGTTTGGTGAGCGAAGCGGGCTCCACAGACATGTCCGGATCTTTAGCTGCTAACACCTGATTGGCCGTGACATCCAGCAACAAATAAGACCTGGCCGCAATTTCTGGAGGCTGCGGCATTTGGGCACGGACAGTCATTGCGCCAGCCAGGGTCCACAGGACTAAGCAGAATTTCAAGGAGTATTTCATTTGCACTTCGTCTTCAATGTGCGGGGGTCTGCGTGATGCCCTGCATGGCTTCAGCCATGCAGGTGTCGTACCACCAAGTTCTTGAGCAAGGGCAATTGGCCATGGAAAAAATGCTCCACGCCTGGAATCACCGTCACAGGCAAATGTTGTGGACGCGCCCAGTTCATCACACTGTCCAAAGGCACCGTTTCATCCTGCTCACCATGCAGCACCAACGTCCGCTCGTGAACAGCCTCAGGCACAGGCGCCACTTCAAATCGTGAAGCGGCCGTACCCACCAGCACCAATTTGTCGGGGTGGCGCTCGGCAAGACCCACAACCACTTGTGTAGTCACAAACGCGCCAAATGAGAACCCAGCCAGCGCAAGAGCCCCGTGCGGCGCTACTTGCTGCACCACTTGCAGCATGTCTTGCGTTTCGCCACGCCCTCCGTCATGCTCGCCTTGTGATGTGCCTACGCCCCGGAAATTGAAACGCACGGCACGCCAGCCACACTGCACAAAAGCGCGCGCTAGTGTTTGCACCACCTTGTTGTTCATGGTGCCGCCAAACAGCGGATGTGGGTGGGCGATTACAGCGGTACCTATCGCCAAGCCTTGCGGCTCATCGAGCAATGCCTCGATCAAACCCGCTGGCCCCTGCAGCTGCATGGCTTGAGTGTGTACATTCATCAGCGCCCCACGTTTTCAGGTAAACGCAAACGCTCAACGACCTCGCCGTGGTGCAAGTGGCGCTCCACAATTTCGTCCAGATCAGTCGTGTCCACAAAGGTGTACCAAACCGCCTCCGGGTAAACCACCGCCACGGGCCCACCTGCACAGCGGTCCAGGCAACCGGCCTTATTCACCCGCACCTGGCCTGGTCCTGCCAGTCCGAGGTCACGCACTTTTTGCTTGCAATGGTCAAACGCTTGCTGGGCCTGGTGGTTGGCACAACATGCTTCGCCCTCGGAACGTTGGTTCAGGCAGAAAAAAATATGTCGCTTGAAATAGCTTGGGTTTTGCTGTTCGCTCATGAACGGATTTTAGGACCTGCCCAGTCACCGCCCCATCAAACTCCTGACGAGACGCGATCAAGCCGCGGCGAGCGTCCTACTGACCACAGCAAATACAGCAGAAATCCATAAGGCCACAACCAGCTCAACCATTGAATCAGGCCATGAAAACGGATAAACCGCCCTTGCTCCCAGGTCTGCACTGTCTGTGAAAAGTACACATCAGCCGAAGCATTGTTGAGTAGACCCAACTGCCAGACAAGAAATGTCAGCGCCAGGACCAAGGCCATACGCGCTGGCACACGCAGCATGGCCAGCCCAAGAAATAGGGCCATACCCAGGCCCATATGAACTTCGGGCGTTATCCACTCCCATGCGTGTTCTGGCCCATAGGTCAGCACGGCGCTGAGCGTGCACGCCCCCACGCCCACAAGTAACCCGACGCCCAAAGACCATACGCGCTGCCATGTTTGACGCACCACACCATAAGCGAGCATGACAGGCAGCAAAGCCCCCAACCCTATGCACAAGACTTCGTTGATTTGCAGCAACGGCTGAAGCTCCACCTCACGCAGCGGCAACCACTCCAGCCAAGGCGTATCCATCAGCCATTGGGCTAGCGCGTCCTCCAGTCGTTCGAGCACCTGCCCCAACCCGAAAGGCACAGGCGCCGGGAACAGCAAGGCCAGCGGCCAAGTGGCCATCAACGCCAAAGCACCGCTGCTATGCGGCACAAACCACTGCGCCCGAAAACGACCCCAGCGCTCAAGCCAACCCAAGGCCAGCAACACGCGGGCCAGTACCGCACCCAACAAGGCTCCCGACACGTTAAGTAAAGCGTCCAGGTTGGAAGGCACCCGCGTGGGTAAAAAACTCTGCAAGGTTTCCATGCCCAGGGACAACAAGCCTGCCACACACACAGCCACCCCGACAGCAGAAAAGCGTGCACGCAAGCGCAGGCGCGCCAGAGCAAGCAAGAATCCAAGAGGGGCATAGCCTAGAACGTTGGACACCACGTCAAATTTTGTCCAATACTTTGGCAATGGGGCCGTCAAATAGGCCCAAGGGGCTATGCCTTGATCGCGCCAACCCTCAAACGGGTAGAGGCTGGCGTACACAATCAATACGGCATAAATCCACGACAGGGGACGCGCTGCGGTGGAACTCATCGGCCCCTCAGAAAGGTTTAACCACCACCAAAATCACCGCCACCAGCATCATGAGCACTGGCGCCTCATTGAACCAGCGAAACCAAATGTGACTGCGATGCATAGTGCCCGACTCAAACTTGCGAAGAATGCGGGCACAGGCATGGTGGTACCCCAGCAAGCCCACCACCACCAATAGTTTGGCGTGCATCCAGCCCTGGCCAGGACCGCGACCAATGCCGTAGTACAACCACAATATCAGGCCCAGCGCCAAAGCAGGTATGGCCAAAATCGTCATGAAGCGGTAGAGCTTGCGAGCCATGAGCAGCAAGCGGGCACGCTCAGCCACCGATTCCACGGGCACCATGGCCAGGTTCACGTAAATACGAGGCAAGTAAAACAGGCCAGCAAACCAGCTGGCAATGAACAAAATATGTAGGGCTTTGATCCAGAGCATGGCCACAGTGTAGCCCCGCCTCTGGCGACAGACAAAAAAAACCCCCGGCATTAGCCGAGGGCGAGAAGCCTTGTGCTGTTACACATCAAAGCACCCGCTCAGGGAGGAAAAGCGGGGAACAGCAAGCTGTTCAGGGGAGAATTTAACAAATAACAGAATTGCCAACAAGCCCGCATCATTCACAAAAAACATGATTAGCTTGAAAAACAACAAATTATTCTGCCCCCAACTCCTCCTGGCCACAGATTCTGGCTTGCCCTCGCAGACAGTTGAGGCACAATTTTCTATATGACCGCTTTTGCCCCATTCCCCTCTGGCCGTCCGCGCCGCCTGCGCCGCGACGATTTCACCCGCAATCTGGTGCGAGAACACCGTGTGACTTCGCATGACCTGATTTACCCGGTGTTTGTGTTGGACGGTCAGAACCAGCGCCAGCATGTCGGCTCCATGCCCGGCGTGGAACGCCTGTCCCTGGACCTGCTGCTGCCGGTGGCCGAAGACTGCGTCAAGCTGGGCATCCCGGTGTTGGCGCTGTTTCCGGTGATCGACGCCTCACTCAAGGACCCGACCGGCAAGGAAGCCATGAACCCCGAAGGTCTGGTGCCGCGCGTAGTGCGCGAGCTGAAAAAACGCTTCCCGGAGCTGGGCGTGATGACCGATGTCGCACTCGACCCGTTCACTAGCCACGGCCAGGACGGCCTGCTCGACGAAACAGGCTACATCCTCAACGACGAAACCACGGCCGTTCTGGTGCAGCAGGCCTTGACCCAGGCGGACGCAGGCGTGGACATCGTGGCCCCCAGTGACATGATGGACGGGCGCATTGGCGCGATCCGCCAGGCAC
>CAZPTM010000131.1:0-5031 GCA_964589665.1 uncultured Limnohabitans sp.
CGCAAAGAAATCGCAAACCTGTCCTCACAAGGTGTCGCTGCATGCAGTGATTGTCGGGCAGGATTTAAGACTTAACCTTTGGAGTATCAAAATGTCCGTCACCATGCGTGAAATGCTGGAAGCCGGTGTCCACTTCGGTCACCAAACCCGCTTCTGGAACCCCAAGATGGCCCCCTTCATTTTCGGCCATCGCAACAAGATCCACATCATCAACCTGGAAAAATCCCTGCCGATGTTCCAGGATGCAGCCAAGTTTGCCAAGCAACTGGCCGCCAACCGTGGCACCATCCTGATGGTGGGCACCAAGCGTCAATCGCGCGAGCTGGTGGCTGCTGAAGCCCAGCGCGCCGGCATGCCTTTCGTTGACCAGCGTTGGCTGGGCGGCATGCTGACCAACTTCAAAACCGTCAAGACCTCCATCAAGCGTCTGAAGGACATGAAGGCCCAGCAAGAAGCTGGTCTGGACGCCATGAGCAAAAAAGAACAGCTCATGTTCAAACGTGAAATCGACAAGCTGGAAAAAGACATTGGCGGTATCCAGGACATGAACACCCTGCCGGACGCCATCTTCGTGGTGGACGTGGGCTACCACAAGATCGCCATCGCCGAAGCCAAGAAGCTGGGCATTCCCCTGATTGGTGTGGTGGACTCCAACCACTCGCCCGAAGGCATCGACTACGTGATCCCCGGCAACGACGACTCCGCCAAGGCTGTCGCTCTGTACGCCCGTGGTATTGCTGACGCGATCCTGGAAGGCCGTGCCAACGCTGTGGCCGAAGTGGCCCAGGCTGTG
Source organism: uncultured Limnohabitans sp. (assembly GCA_964589665.1). Lineage (GTDB taxonomy): Bacteria > Pseudomonadota > Gammaproteobacteria > Burkholderiales > Burkholderiaceae_C > Limnohabitans_A. Next base: position 794 of record CAZPTM010000131.1, read on the forward strand.
GCCGCCGAAGGCTCCGACGAATTCGTCGAAGTCGAGGCCTGATCGCCGATCACCCATCAAAAGGGGCTCTGAGCCCCTTTTTTTTAACCTGACCTGAATACTGAATAACGGAGAGAACACAATGGCTGCTATCACCGCAAGCATGGTTGCTGAACTGCGTGGCAAAACCGATGCGCCCATGATGGAGTGCAAAAAAGCCCTGACCGAAGCCGATGGCGACATGGCCAAGGCTGAAGAGATCCTGCGCGTCAAGCTGGGCACCAAAGCCGGCAAGGCCGCTTCCCGCGTGACCGCTGAAGGCGTGGTTGCCAGCTGCGTGCAGGGCAATGTTGGCGCCATGATCGAAGTCAACTGCGAAACCGACTTCGTGACCAAGAACGACAGCTTCCTGGCCCTGGCCAACGCCGCTGCCGAACTGGTGGCCAAGCACAACCCCGCCGACCTGGAAGCCCTGGGCGCTCTGGCCTACAGCCAGGACAGCTTCGGCCCCACACTGGAAGAAGTGCGCAAAGGCCTGATCGGCAAGATCGGCGAGAACATGAGCTTCCGTCGCTTCAAGCGCGTGGAAGGCAGCCAGGTTGCCACCTACCTGCACGGCACCCGCATTGGCGTGATGGTCGAGTTCGCTGGCGAAGAACAAGCCGCCAAAGACGTCGCCATGCACGTGGCCGCCATGAAGCCTGTAGCCCTGACCAGCGCTGATGTGCCTGCCGAGCTGATCGCCAAAGAGCGTGCTGTGGCCGAAGGCAAAGCTGCTGAATCCGGCAAGCCCGCTGACATCGCCGCCAAGATGATCGAAGGTTCTGTGCAGAAGTACCTCAAAGAGGTGTCTTTGTTCAACCAGCCTTTCGTGAAAAACGACAAGCAGACCGTCGAGCAAATGCTCAAGGCTGCCAATACGACGGTCAACGCCTTCACGCTGTACGTGGTGGGCGAAGGCATCGAGAAGAAAGTGGACGACTTCGCTGCTGAAGTGGCTGCCCAGGTGGCTGCTGCTCAGGGCCAGGCCTGATCTTTTTCTTCGTTCCCCCGTTAAACTACTGACCAAACCTTTACGCCTGGAGATTTGCCCATGACCGTTGCCAAACCGGCCCACAAGCGCATTTTGCTGAAGCTGTCCGGTGAGGCCCTCATGGGCGATGACCAGTTCGGGATCAACCGGGCTACCATCGAGCGCATGGTGCAAGAGGTGGCTGAGGTGACCCGTCTGGGCGTTGAGGTGGCGGTGGTCATTGGCGGGGGCAACATTTTCCGCGGCGTTGCTGGCGGCGCTGCTGGCATGGACCGTGCCACAGCCGACTACATGGGCATGCTGGCCACGGTCATGAACTCGCTGGCTCTGGCGGATGCCATGAACAAGGTGGGTTTGACGGCTCGCGTCATGTCGGCCATCGGTATTGACCAGGTGGTCGAGCCGTATGTGCGCCCCAAAGCCCTGCAGTACCTCGAAGAGGGCAAGGTCGTGGTGTTTGCCGCCGGTACGGGCAATCCTTTCTTCACCACCGACACGGCTGCAGCCCTGCGCGGTGCCGAGATTGGTGCCGAGCTGGTGCTCAAGGCCACCAAGGTTGATGGTGTCTACACCGCAGACCCCAAGAAAGACCCTTCGGCCACACGTTACAGCACCATCAGCTTTGACGAAGCCATTTCGAGCAACCTGGGCATCATGGATGCGACCGCCTTTGCGCTGTGCCGTGACCAGAAATTGCCGATCAAGGTGTTTTCCATTTTCAAGAACGGCGCCCTCAAGCGCGTCGTCATGGGCGAAGACGAAGGCACCTTGGTGCACGTCTGATTGATTCTCCCGGAGAGCCTCATGAGCATTGCAGACATCAAGAAAAACGCCGAAGCCAAGATGGAGCAGTCCATCAACGCCTTCAAGAACAACCTGAGCAAGATCCGCACGGGTCGCGCCAACCCTCAATTGCTCGACACCATCATGGTGGAGTACTACGGCTCCCCGGTGCCTTTGTCGCAAGTGGCCAACGTGGCCTTGCTCGATTCGCGCACCATCAGCGTCCAGCCTTGGGAAAAGGGCATGGGCCAGAAGATTGAAAAGGCCATTCGCGAAAGCGATCTGGGCCTGAACCCTGCTTCCATGGGGGACCTGATTCGCGTGCCTATGCCGCCCATGAGCGAAGAGCGCCGCAAGGAAATGACCAAGCTGGTCAAGGCCGAAGGTGAAAACGCCAAAATTGCAGTGCGCAATCTGCGCCGTGATGCCAACGAATCCGTGAAAAAACTGGTCAAGGACAAAGAGGCCACCGAGGACGATCAAAAGCGTACCGAGGCCGATGTCCAGAAAATGACCGACAAGCGCATTGCCGAGATCGACCAGCTGGTCGCCTCCAAAGAGCAAGACATCATGGCCGTTTGATGGCCACGTTTGCCCTGATGCACATACACCATCTTCAGGCCGCCTCGTGCGGCCTTTTTACTGGAGCGCAAGCATGCTGATGCAACGCGTGATCACGGCCGTGGTTTTGCTGGCGCTGCTGCTGCCGGCCCTGTTTGCGCCGGTGGCCTGGCCCTGGATGGCTTTGACGCTGGTCTTTATTGCCGCAGGTGCCTGGGAGTGGGGGCGTTTGCAGGGCATGAACTTTGGCGCCAGTGTGGTGGGGTCTTTGCTGGTTTTGGGGCTGTGCGCTGATGCCTACCTTTCCGGTTGGGTGCAGCAACCTACGCCTTGGCTGTGGCAGGGGGTGGGCGTGCTGTGGGTCTTGCTTGCCGTCTGGATGCTGCGCCGCGGTGTGCCCGGCTGGGCGCAGTGGCCTTTGGCTGCGCGCTGGCCCTTGGGTTTGTTGTTGATTGCAGCGGCCTGGCTGGCCTTGTCGCAAGCGCGGGTGCTGGGCGTCAACTTTTTGCTCTCGTCCATGGCGCTGGTTTGGGTGGCCGATATTGCGGCTTACTTTTTTGGCCGTGCCTTGGGCGGGCGCATCATTCGCCGCAAGCTCGCGGCCACCATCAGCCCAGGCAAAAGCTGGGAAGGTGCTTTGGGCGGCTTTTTGGGGGTGTGCGTGTTGGCCTGGGGCTGGCAACGTCTGGAGAGCATTTTGGCGGTTGATGGCCCGAGCCTTTACAACTTGCTGTTCCAGCGTGGAGCGGCGTGGGCCGTGCTCGCTTTGGTCTTTTTGACGGCAATGAGCGTGGTGGGTGATTTGGTCGAATCCCTGGTCAAGCGAAGTGCAGGCATGAAAGACAGCTCTCAACTGCTGCCCGGCCACGGCGGGGTGCTGGACCGTGTGGATGCCTTGCTGCCCACGTTGCCCTTGAGCATGATGCTGGTGACTTTGGGAGGCGCATGAGTACAGCAGCCGTTAAACAACGCATCACCGTTTTAGGTGCCACGGGCTCCATTGGCGGCAACACGCTCGATGTGCTGTCGCGCCACCGCGATCAATTCGAGGTGTTTGCCCTCACCGCCGCCACGCAAGTGGATGCGATGGTGCGTCACTGCGCAGCTTTTACGCCCGTGTGGGCGGTCATGGCAGACGAAGCAGCGGGGCGCGAATTGCAGTCGCGTCTTGCGGCTGAAGGGCTGCGTACCCAGGTGCGATGGGGTGCAGATGCACTGGACGATGTGTCCTGCGACCCGCAGGTCGATGTGGTCATGGCCGCGATTGTGGGCGCTGCCGGTTTGTCGCCGTGCCTGAGCGCGGCACGTGCAGGCAAGCGCCTGCTGCTGGCCAACAAGGAAGCGCTGGTGGTGGGCGGGGATGTGTTTTTGAGTGCCGTGCGCGAGGGCGGGGCGACTTTGTTGCCCATTGACAGCGAACACTCTGCCATTTTCCAGTCCTTGCCCGAAGACCCTTCGACCTGGCAGGAGCGGGTTGAAAAAATCATCCTGACGGCCTCGGGTGGGCCTTTCCGGCAGCGTGAAGTGTCCACGCTCAAGGACGTGACGCCCGAGCAAGCCTGCGCTCATCCTAACTGGGTCATGGGACGCAAGATTTCGGTGGATTCAGCGACCATGATGAACAAGGCGCTGGAGGTGATTGAGGCGCGTTATTTGTTCGGTATGCAGCCCCGTCAGATTGAGGTGGTGATTCACCCGCAAAGTGTGATCCACTCCATGGTGCAGTACAAGGACACTTCGGTGGTGGCCCAACTGGGCACGCCAGACATGCGGGTACCGATTGCCTACGGCCTGAGCTGGCCCGAGCGCATCACCTCGGGTGCGACGGCGCTGGATTTTCACCGCATGGCCGCCATGACTTTTGAGGCCATGGATGACCATG
>CAZPTM010000132.1:0-5010 GCA_964589665.1 uncultured Limnohabitans sp.
CGCGAAACTAAGCCCACCCAGCAGGGCCAGCACATCAGGAAGGGATTGCGGCACTGGCCAGGGCGTCTCAGGTGTCTTGAGCACAATCACCAGTCCACACAGGGCCAAAGCCAGTCGCACCAACGCCTTGCCGTGTGGCCGCTCGCCCAGCAGCCACCAGGCCACCAGCACCGACCAGGCGGGCATCAGGTAAAACAGCAGCACCACGCGCACCACATCGCCCACGGTCACGGCCCAGTTGAAGCCGACATTGGTCAGGCCTGAGGCCAGCCACAAGGCCCATAAGCCAGGGTGGCGCCAGGCTTGAGCTGGCCAAGTGCCGCGCCAGACAAACACGATGGCCAGCATGACAAATGCGAGCAGATAAACCAGCGCGGTGGCCCACAAGGGGTGCAGACCCAAGGCCTGAAGGTTTTTGAAAGGCCACCAGGACACGCCCCAAACCAGGGCATTGATCAGCAGCGCGGCAACTGCCGGTGCCTTGTGTGGAGTGGTCATGGGTCAGTTGTGCGAGCGCTGCTGCTGGTGCTTGCGCCACCAGCGCCACAACAGCCAGCCCAGGCCTATGGCCAGCAAAGCCAGAATACCGTGTTGGAAGCGGTGCAGCATGCTGAACATCCAGTCCCAGTTTTGGGCGCCGAAGTAACCCAGGTAGACCCAGATGGGCACACTGATCAGGGCGGCTACGCCGTCCATCAGCAGCCAAGTCGCAAAGCTCACGCGGTGACTCATGCCCGCAAAGAAAAACACTGGAGTTCGCAGTCCAGGCAGAAAGCGGGCTACAAACATGACCCAGCGGCCATATTTGTGGAAAGCATCTTGCGCACTGGCATAGCGTTCGGGGGTGAGGACCTTGCGAAAGCCGGGGAGACTTTGTACGCGTTGGCCATACACGCGGCCGAGCACGAACATGGTGCCGTCGCCAATCAGGACACCAGCCATGCCCACGGCGAACATGGTGTGTACATCGGCATGGCCCAGGCCAGCAATCACCCCACCAGTCAGCAAAGTCACGTCCTCAGGTACAGGTACGCCAAAGCCGCAAACCAGCAGCATTACGAACACAGCGATATAGCCGTATTCGGTAAACAGGGGCATCAGGGCGTTGAAGACTTCCATCTGTACACATGCTGCTGCGCAGCAAAAAGGTTTGCACCGTAAAGGTGCCGCGCGCCAGTGTAAAGCATTTGCTGCAATAGACTGGGCAGATGCCGCAAGGCCTTGTCCTTTGGTGGCACACTTGACGCATAGTTTGATTTGTCGCAGGTTTTGCTTTCATGCCCCGTCCCATACAAGCCCTTATTGATCCGCAGGCTATTCGCCATAATCTTGCGCGTGTACGCGAGGCGGCGGGCGATGCCAACGTCTGGGCTGTGGTCAAGGCCAATGCGTATGGCCACGGCATCGAGCGGGTGTTTGAGGCCATGCGCAGTGCGGACGGATTTGCCTTGCTGGACCTGAGCGAGGCCGAGCGGGTACGCGCACTGGGTTGGCGTGGTCCCATCCTGCTGCTTGAAGGTGTGTTCGAAGCACGAGACCTGGAGTTGTGCTCGCGACTTGGCCTGTGGCATACGGTGCATTGCGACGAGCAAATCGACATGCTCGCCTCGCACAAGACCCATGCACCCCATCGCGTGTTCCTGAAAATGAATTCGGGCATGAACCGCTTGGGTTTTGTGCCGGATCGCTATCGTGCAGCCTGGGCACGCCTGAATGCCTTGACGCAGGTGGATGAGATTTCGCACATGACCCACTTCAGCGATGCCGATGGTGACAAAGGCATTGCCCAGCAGGTGCAACGCTTTGTACAAGCGACGCAGGATTTACCCGGTGAACGCAGTCTTGCCAACAGTGCTGCCGTGTTGCGCCATTGTGAGCAAGCAGGTGTTCGCGCCGACTGGGTGCGACCGGGCATCGCGGTGTATGGCAGCTCTCCAGACCATCCGCAGCACAGCAGTGCCCAGTGGGATTTGCAACCCGCCATGAGCTTGCGTGCCCGTGTCATTGGCGTGCAACACTTGCAAGCTGGCGACTCTGTGGGCTATGGCTCATCTTTTCAGGCCGACAAGCCCATGCGGGTGGGCGTGGTGGCGTGCGGTTATGCCGATGGTTACCCACGCATTTGTCCCACAGGCACGCCGGTGTTGGTGGATGGTGTACGTTCGCGCACCTTGGGTCGCGTGAGCATGGACATGCTGGCGGTGGATTTGTCAGCGTTACCCGATGCGGGCATGGGCGCTGAAGTCACGCTTTGGGGCCGCTCCACCCAAGGCCAGGTGTTGACCATCGACGAGGTGGCGGCGCATGCGCAGACGTTGGGCTATGAGCTCATGTGCGCACTGGCGCAACGTGTACCCGTAGCTGTGGAGGAAGACGCTAGCGCATGAAGGCGTCGTAGCTGGTCTTGGCAATCAGGGCCAGAACCACCACCATAAAAGCCGCGCGCACAAAGCCGGCCCCGTGTTTAAGCGCCAGGCGAGTACCGATCAGACTGCCCACCACATTGGCCAGCGCCATGGCCACAGCCAAATGCCACCACACATGGCCCTTGAGGGCAAACAGCACCAAGGCTGAAAAGTTGGTCGCGGTGTTGACCAGCTTGGCGGCGGCCGAGGCGTTCAAAAAATCGTAGCCCAGCAGGCGCACAAAGGCGAACACCAGAAAACTGCCGGTGCCCGGGCCAAAGAAGCCATCGTAAAAACCAATCACCAGGCCAATGCCAGCGGCCAGCCAGGCTTCGTGGTGTGCAGCCCAGCGCGGTGCGTGTACGCGGCCCAGGTCCTTGCGGGCCAGCGTGTACAGCAGCAGCGCGGCCAGCAAGACAGGCAACACCTTGCGTAAGAACCCGGGGTCAATGTGTGTGACGGTCCAGGCACCAACCAAGGAGCCCAACAGGCCTGCGATGGCGGCGGGCCACAGCGATGCACTTTTGAGTTGTACTTTGCGGCTGAATTGATAGCTGGCAAATGCTGTTCCCCAGATCGAAGCGCTTTTGTTTGTGCCGAACAAAGTGGCTGGCGCGGCTTGCGGAAAGACAGCAAACAAGGCGGGTACCAGGATCAGGCCACCGCCGCCCACAATGGCGTCGACAAGTCCAGCCATGAGCGAGGCCAGTGAAACGATCAAAATTTCCATGGAGGCGATTGTGGCGTGCTGTGGGTTGTGTTGAGGACTGGGCGAAAAAAAAGCGCCGCAATTGCGGCGCTGGGAATTACATCTGTTTTGATGCAGAGGTTTGGTGTTTGAGTTTTCCGGTTGTCTCCTCGGCCCTCATGATGCAGGCTTGGCCTGTCATCGATGAATTGCACTGTATCGGGTCCTTAGGGCCTCGGGACTCAGGGATTTCCCGAAAATAGGGAAATCCCCGGCTAATCCCGCCACGAAACGAATACTTGCGACCGCTTATGCGCCGCCCAGAATCCATCCCGCCGCCTTCTCGGCCATCATCAGCGTGGGGCTGTTCGTGTTGCCACTGGTGATGGTAGGCATGGCCCCGGCGTCCACCACGCGCAGGCCGCGTACCCCGCGCACACGAAGTTGTGAATCGAGCACCGCCATCGGGTCGTCGGCACGGCCCATGCGGGTGGTGCCCACCGGGTGGAAGATGGTGCTGGCAATGTCCCCGGCCAGGCGCGCGAGCTCTTCGTCGCTCTGGTATTGCACGCCGGGTTTGTATTCTTCGGGCTGGTATTTGGCCATGGCGGGCTGCTGCAGGATGCGGCGCGTCACACGCAGGCTGTCGGCGGCCACCTGGCGGTCTTCGTCGGTGGCCAGGTAGTTGGGCGCAATCGCGGGGGCGTCTTCAAAGCGTGCCGTTTTGATGTGCACCGTGCCCCGGCTGGTGGGGTTGAGGTTGCACACGCTGGCGGTGATGGCCGGAAAGCTGTGCAGCGGCTCGCCAAAGGCGTCCAGGCTCAGCGGCTGGACGTGGTACTGGATGTTGGGCCAGGCTCGTGACGGGTCACTTTTGGTGAAGGCGCCCAACTGGCTGGGCGCCATGCTCATGGGGCCGCTGCGCTTGAGCAAATATTCTGCGCCGATCATGGCCTTGCCCCACAGGCTGCTGGCCAGGGTGTTGAGGGTGCGGGCGTTGCGCACCTTGAACACGGTGCGGATTTGCAGGTGGTCCTGCAAATTCGCGCCGACCCCAGGCAGGTGGTGCACCGGCGTGACACCGCGCTCGCGCAGCAGGTCGGAGTCGCCAATGCCCGAGAGTTCGAGGATCTGCACCGAGCCGATGCTGCCGGCGCTGAGCACCACCTCGGCGCGGGCGTGCGCGGTTTGCTTGTGGCCATGGACGACCGCCTCGACGCCGGTGCAGCGCAGGGCGCCGTCGGCGTCGCGCTCGATCAGCAGGCGGCTGACCTGGGCTTGCGTCCAGAGTGTGAAGTTGGGGCGCTGGGTGCAGACCGGACGCACAAAGGCTTTGGTGGCGTTCCAGCGCCAGCCGCTTTTCTGGTTGACCTCGAAATAGCTCACGCCCTCGTTGTTGCCCCGGTTGAAGTCGTCGGTGGCCGGAATGCCCGCCTGCTGCGCGGCCTGGGCAAAGGCGTCGAGCACGTCCCAGCGCAGGCGCTGTTTTTCAATGCGCCACTCGCCGCCCGCGCGGTGGAATTCGCTGCTGCCTTTGTAATGGTCTTCGTGCTGCAAAAAAGCGGGCAGGCAGTGCTCCCAGCGCCAGTGGTCGTCGCCGGTGATCTCGGCCCACTGGTCGTAGTCGCGCGACTGGCCGCGCATGTAAATCATGCCGTTGATGCTGCTGCATCCGCCCATCACCTTGCCGCGCGGGTAACGCAGCGTGCGCCCGTTCAGGCCCGTAGCAGGCTCGGTCTGGTAAAGCCAGTCGGTGCGCGGGTTGCCGATGCAGTACAGGTAGCCCACCGGAATGTGCACCCAGTGGTAATCGTCCTTCTTGCCCGCTTCGATCAGGAGCACACGTTTGCTGGAGTCGGCGCTCAGCCGGTTGGCCAGCAGGCTGCCGGCCGTGCCGCCGCCGACGATGATGTAGTC
>CAZPTM010000133.1:0-4384 GCA_964589665.1 uncultured Limnohabitans sp.
CCAGTTCAACGGTGGCCGCACGTTGCCTTCAGGCCCGTGAGCGCGCCATGCAGCGACAAGGCTGCACCAACCACGACCTGCAAGGACAAGCGATTGATGCACACACCCCGCTACAAGCCTCTGCCGCCGAGCTGCTGCAAAAAGCAGCGTCACGTCTGGCGTGGAGCGGGCGCGGCACACACCGATGTCTGAAAGTGGCGCGCACCATTGCAGATCTGGCCGGGACTGAACGGATTGAACCTGCGCACATTGCTGAAGCGATTCAATACCGCCGTGTACTCAAAGGCATCGACTGATCAGGCCCACACCACCCAATTGGGCAATTCATTCACCGTCGCCTGGCCCGGTTGCAACGCAAAGTGCTGCATCTGCAGGGCCGATACCTCTTCGAGCGCCGTGGTCAGGCCTTGCTCGTAGTCGGCTGCCTTGAGGTGCTGCGACAGACGCGCCACCATCTCCTGCCACTGCACCGCACCCACGTGTTTGGCGATGCCCCGGTCTGCCACGATCTCGATGCGCCGCTCGGCCAGCAAGAGGTAAATGAGTACACCGTTATTGTGTTCGGTGTCCCAGACCTGCATCTGGCCAAACCACGACAAGGCACGCTCGCGCACCACCTGCGACAGCGTTGCCTCACGTCCAGCGCGGCGCAAAGCATCATCGGGTAATGCACCCTCGATGCAGACACAAATTTGTCCACTGTGGCGCAATTCGCTGGCAGCAATGCGCTGCTGCAAGCGCTCAGCCATGTCGGGCGGCACCGCACGCCGCGAGGCCGATTCGCTTTGCCAATGGTGACGCCACCACCGCCCTGCACGTTGCAGCCAGGTGTCTTGAGGAACGTTCATGTCACCAGTCTCCCGAGGCACCACCACCCCCAAAGTCTCCACCGCCGCCGGAAGAGAATCCACCACCGCCAAAACCGCCACCAGAGCCCGAGCCCCAACCACCTCCAGGGCCCCATCCTCCTGGGCCGTGCCGGCCCAGTCCGCTCGAACGTGGGTTCGTCGGCAGGTTCTGCAAGAACATGGCGACCATGAACCCCGCCATCACGGCCAAGCCTGCCGCCCAGAACAACGTCGTCATGTTCCAGGTCAGAAAACCGGCTGCGCCAGCGGCCGCCAACGCACCCAGGCGCCGGCCCAATATCTGGCGCAGCACGGTGGAGACCAAAGGCACCACCACCGCCAGCATGACCAGCAACTCGAACGGATCCACACCGGCATCGTCTGCAACCTGTTGATCCGGCAAGGCCAGTGACTCCCCTTCGATGCGGGCTTGCAACTGCATGAGCCCCGCACGCACGCCACCGGCATAGTCCCCGCGCTTGAACGCTGGCGCCACGACCTGGTCGAGAATACGTTTGGCCAGCACGTCCGGGATAGCGCCTTCCAACGTCTTGGCAGGCGCGATGCGCATGCGCCGATCCTGCACCGCCACCACAAACAGCAAACCATCGCCCACATCGCGGCGTCCCAACTTCCAGGCGTCACCCAGGCGCTGGGTGTAGTCAGCAATGTCTTCGGGCTGTGTGGTGGACACCAACACCACCACCATTTGCGTGCCCTGCTTTTGCTCGAAGGCCTGCAGCTGGGCTTCCAGGCTTTGGCGGTCGGCAGCCGAGAGCACCTGAGCCTGGTCGAGCACACGCGCCGTCAGGGCCGGCACCGGCTGCACGGTTTGGGCGTGCACCCATGCGGGCAACGCCAACCACAACACCAATAGCCACACGCCCACCCAGACGGGCAGGCGTTTACTCAAGCCGGCGCTCACTTGCCGAACTCGACCTTGGGTGGTGCGCTGATGGCCGCTTCATTGGCCACCGTGAAGTTGGGTTTGGCCTGGTAGCCCATGACCATCGCCGTCAGATTGCTGGGAAAGCTACGCGCAAGAACGTTGTATTCCTGAATGGTCTGGATGTAGCGGTTTCGCGCCACGGTGATGCGGTTTTCCGTACCTTCGAGCTGCACGCGCAAATCAGCAAAGCCCTGGTTGGCTCGCAAATTGGGGTAGTTTTCGGATACTGCCATCAACCGCGACAGTGCGCTCGAGAGCTCGCCCTGCATGTTTTGAAACTGCTGCAGCGCCTGCGGGTTGTTGAGCACTTCGGGCGTGATCTGGAAACTGGTCGCGCGTGCGCGGGCTTCCACCACTTTGGTCAGGGTTTCCTGCTCGAAGTTGGCTTCACCCTTGACGGTGGCCACAATGTTCGGAATCAGGTCCGCACGGCGCTGGTACTGGTTGAGCACTTCGGACCAGGCCGATTTGCTTTGCTCGTCCAAACGCTGAAAATCGTTGTAGCCGCAACCGGTCAGACTGGCGGCCAAGGTCAGCCCGGCCAGCAAGCTCAAGATGCGTGTTGTGATGCGTTGCATTTGTTTTCTCCCTTTCGCTTCGAAGGGGACAAGCTTAACGCAAGCCTCAAAGGTTGGGAGCCAATAGCCTTTGCAATTCGGGCACGCTTTGACCGCTGCGCGCGGCCAAATCCTGCACCTGGTCTTCGCTGATCTTGCCGACGTTGAAATACTGCGCCTCGGGGTGGGCGATGTAGAAGCCGCTGACGCTGGCTGCAGGCGTCATGGCCAGGCTCTCGGTCAGGCCCATGCCGATCTCTTCGCACTGCAGCACCTTGAACAACTCACGCTTGGCGCTATGGTCGGGACAGGCGGGGTAGCCGGGAGCGGGGCGGATGCCCTGGTATTTTTCGGCGATCAGGTCTTCGTTGGAAAGCTGCTCGCTGGCCGCATAGCCCCACAAATCGGTACGCACGCGCTGGTGCAGGTATTCGGCAAAGGCTTCGGCCAGGCGGTCGGCCAGGGCCTTGAGCATGATGGCGCTGTAGTCATCGTGCGCGGCCTCAAAAGCCTCGGCGCGCTTGTCGGCGCCAATGCCCGCGGTCACGGCGAACATGCCTGCGTAATCCTTCACGCCTTGCGGGCCCACAAAGTCAGACAGGCAACGGCTGGGGCGCAGCACCGGCTTTCCATCTGGGCCGTCGATCTCCTGCTTCTCGGTCTGCTGGCGCAGGCCGTGCCAGGTCATGGCTGTCTGGCTGCGGGCCTCATCGGCGTAAAACGCGATGTCGTCGCCCTGCGCATTAGCCGGGAACAAGCCCACTACTGCGTTGGCGGTGAGCCAGCGGCCGTCAATGATTTTTTGCAGCATGGCCTTGGCGTCGGCCAACACCTTGCGCGCCTGCTCGCCCACCACCTCGTCCTGCAGGATGGCGGGGTAGGGACCCGCCAAGTCCCAAGTCTGGAAGAAGGGGCCCCAGTCGATGTACTGCGCCAGCTCGGCCAGGTCGAAATTCTTGAACACACGGCGGCCAATGAATTTGGGCGCCTGGGGTGTGTAGCCCGTCCAGTCGATGGGCGTGGCGTTGGCGCGGGCCTGGGCCAGCGGCCACAGCGGCGTCTGCTTCTTGCCGGCATGCAAGGCGCGCACCTTGTCGTAGTCGGCGTTGAGTTCGGCCACCCAGGCGGCTTTGGCATCGCCCAGCAAACCCTGGGCCACGCCCACGCTGCGCGAGGCGTCGGGCACATAGACGACCGGACCGCTGTAGTTGGGCGCGATCTTGACGGCGGTGTGCACGCGCGAGCAGGTGGCGCCGCCGATCAGCAGAGGCATCTGGCGCTCTCGGAAATAGGGGTCCTTTTCCATCTCGGCGGCCACATACTGCATCTCTTCGAGGCTGGGCGTGATCAGGCCCGACAAGCCGATGATGTCGGCGTTTTCTGCCTTGGCCTTGGCCAGGATTTCGTGGCAAGGCACCATCACGCCCATGTTCACAACGTCAAAGTTGTTGCACTGCAGAACCACGGTGACAATGTTCTTGCCAATGTCGTGCACATCGCCCTTGACGGTAGCGATCACGATCTTGCCCTTGGACTTGACATCACCGCCTGCCGCTTCGAGCTGGCGTTTTTCTTCTTCGATGTAGGGCACCAGGTGCGCCACGGCCTGCTTCATCACGCGGGCGCTCTTGACCACCTGCGGCAGGAACATCTTGCCCTGGCCGAACAGGTCGCCCACCACGTTCATGCCGTCCATCAGCGGACCTTCGATGACGTGAAGCGGGCGGCCACCCTTGGCGATCACGGCCTGGTACGCGGCTTCGGTGTCTTCGGTGATGAAGTCGGTGATGCCGTGCACCAGCGCATGACTCAGGCGCTCGTTGACGCTGCCATTGCGCCACTCGAGCTTTTTGCTGTCGTCCTTGGCCGCGCCTTTGGCGCTGTCTGCAATTTCCACCAGACGCTCGCCCGCGTCCGCACGGCGGTTAAGCACCACGTCTTCCACCCGTTCGCGTAGCGTGGGTTCAAGCTCGTCGTACACCCCCACCATGCCCGCGTTGACGATGCCCATGTCCATGCCCGCTTTGATC
>CAZPTM010000133.1:4394-4963 GCA_964589665.1 uncultured Limnohabitans sp.
GGCGTGGTACAGAAACACGGTGTGGATGGCTTCGCGCACCGGGTCGTTGCCCCGGAAGCTGAAACTGACGTTGGACACGCCCCCGCTGACCTTGGCGCCCGGCAGGTTCTGCTTGATCCAGCGCGTGGCTTCGATGAAGTCCACCGCGTAGTTGTTGTGCTCTTCGATGCCGGTGGCAATGGCAAAGATGTTGGGGTCGAAGATGATGTCCTCGGGCGGGAAGTCCACCTCGTCAACCAAAATTCGATAGGCGCGCTCGCAGATCTCGATCTTGCGGGCGTAGGTGTCGGCTTGGCCCTTTTCGTCAAAGGCCATGACCACGGCAGCTGCACCGTACCGCTTGATGAGTTTGGCTTGGCGTTTGAACTCGTCAACACCTTCTTTCATGCTGATCGAGTTGACGATGCCCTTGCCCTGAATGCAGCGCAAACCGGCTTCAATGACCGACCACTTGGACGAGTCAATCATGATCGGCACGCGCGCAATGTCAGGCTCGGAGGCGATCAGGTTCAGAAAGCGCACCATGGCGGCCTGGCTGTCGAGCATGGCCTCGTCCATGTTGATGTCGA
>CAZPTM010000134.1:0-2955 GCA_964589665.1 uncultured Limnohabitans sp.
CTTGTTGATGTGCTGACCACCCGCACCGCTGGCGCGGTAGGTGTCAGTGCGCACATCGGCCGGATTGATGTTGATCTCGATCGAGTCATCAATTTCGGGGTAGACGAACAACGATGCAAATGAGGTGTGGCGGCCACCCGACGAGTCGAACGGGCTCTTGCGCACCAGGCGGTGCACCCCGGTTTCGGTGCGCAGCAGGCCATAGGCGTATTCGCCCTCGACCTTGATGGTGGCGCTCTTGATGCCAGCCGTATCGCCAGGGGTTTCTTCTTCCACTGTGGCTTTGAAGCCTTTGCGTTCGGCGTACTTGAGGTACTGGCGCAGCAGCATGCTGGCCCAGTCGCAAGCTTCGGTACCACCGGCGCCAGCCTGGATGTCCACAAAGCAGTTGAGAGGGTCGGCGGGGTTGCTGAACATGCGGCGGAACTCGAGGTCTTCCACCATTTTGGTCAGCTTGGCGGTTTCCGCTTCAATCGTGAGCAGGCCGGCTTCGTCACCTTCTTCCTTGCTCATTTCGAACAATTCGGAGTTGTCAGCCAGCTCGCTGGTTAGCGTGGTGATGGTCACCACCACGCTGTCGAGCGATTTTTTTTCCTTGCCCAGTTCCTGGGCTTTCTTGGGGTCGTTCCAGACCGCGGGATCTTCGAGCGATGCGTTGACGGTTCTCAGACGGTCAGCTTTGGCATCGTAGTCAAAGATACCTCCGTAAATCTTCGGTACGGGCCGTCAGGTCTGTCAGGGCCGTACCGATTTGATTGATGTGTTCTGCGTCCATGGAACTCTCTTTTATGTTGACTGTCAAACCCCAGATTTTCTCATGTCTGCAGCCCCGAAGGGCTCAAAAGCGCTGACCATACGAAAACATCAGCGCAGCTGCGCCAAGGATGTTCATTTGCAGCGACCGATGTTCATCGAGTTTGTAGCCCAGTACCGGGACGATGGCTGGAGAAAAACCGTGCCAGTTCAAAGGCACTTTGTCTTCGTAGGGCTCCACATAGCCATACAAAATGCCAGCAGTGACTTTGCCAAACAGGCGGGGCTGCCCCAGCAGGTTGTCAAAGTGTTTGCCGACGTACACATAGCCCGAGGGTTGGCCAAAGGAGTTGCGAAACAGACTGAAGCCGCAAAAACGGCTGCTGCTGGCGTAGTGATCAAACGATGCGGCAAACACCGGACGATGATCGGGGTTATGGCTGTAATGGTAGGTGTAAGGTGAGAGCGTGATTTCTCGGCTGTACCCGGGTTCGGCTTGACTGTGGTCGTGCCTGGTGAGCGCTTTCGGGCACCAGCTGTTGTTGTCTTGCGCTTGAGCAGCGCCGCTCAGGGCGCACAAAAGCGCCATGGCCATGATTGAAATTGTTCGCATTTCTTCCCCCTGGAAGCGTGCGAATGTACCAAATTATTGTTACGACAAGAATTCGACCAAGGCTTGGGCCAGTCGTTGCGGCTGGTCGTGTTGCAACATATGGCCGGCATCGGGCAGGGTCAAGGTTTTCAGCTGGGGGACGTGTTGAAGGCGTTCGTCGTGCTGTTGACGTGTGTAGGCGCCTTTCCACCACTGCGTGAGTGAGTCGGTTTGGGCCTGCACAAACAGCGTGGGACACTGGATTCGGCGGTAGGCCTCCAGGGTTTCATCCAGTCGGTACAGGTAAGGATTGACGTTTTTGTGGGCGCGATCGCCGTATACCTGCCACTGACCTTGGGCATCGGGCCTTGCCCACTGCGAGGCCAGCCATTGGGCGCGGTCCGGAGCCAGGCGTGGATTGTTTTTGCGCAGGCGTGCTGCCACCGCATCCAGGTCAGGGTAGGTCTGCATGGCATTGCCGCCTTGCTGGTGGGCGCTCAGTTCATCTAGCCACTGACCCAGGCGCGTGGGCGCTTGTGCGGCACGCGTGGCGGCCATGCCAAATCCTTCCACATTGACCAGGCGCCGCACACGCTGGGGGCGAACGGCTGCATACATCATGACCACATTGCCTCCCATGCTATGCCCCACCAGATCCACCTGCTGACCAGGCCACAGGCTGTCCAGCAACGCATCCAGATCACCCAGGTAGTCGGGGAACCAGAAGGCATCGGTGACCGGGCCGGTGGTCAAGCCATAGCCACGCCAGTCCGGTGCGACGATGCTGCGCTGGCTCATAAAGTCTGGAGGCAACGCATCCACCATGAATTGCCAGGATGCGGACACATCCATCCAGCCGTGCAAGAGCACCATTGGGGTTGATGTGGGTTGTGAGGATTCGGACCACTGTCGCACGTGGTACTCATGATGGCGAATCGGCAAGAAGCGGGAGGTGGATGGGCGCAAAACTTGGTACATACTTTGCGATCATAAGGAGACAAGGCATGAAGCGTGTGCACATTCAGGACAGCTACGAACAGTTGCATCGGCAGTTTGGCTGGAAGGTGCCTGCGCGGCTGAACATGGCGCACGAGTGCTGTGGTCGATGGGCCACGCAACAGGCCAAAGCCGGGCAAGTGGCTTTGATCGAGCACGACAGTGCGGGTCGTCACCGCCGCTACACCTATGCCCAGTTGCAAAACCAGGCCAACCGGCTCAGCCATGTGCTGCGCGCCCAAGGAGTGCAGGCGGGCGACCGGGTGGCGATCGTGATGCCCCAGCGTTTTGAAACAGCCGTGGCCTATATGGCGGTGCTGCAGATGGGCGCAGTGGCCATGCCGCTGTCGATGCTGTTCGGGCCGGAGGCGCTGTCTTTCCGCATCAATGACAGCCAGGCCGCAGTCGCAATCTGTGATGAGGCAGCCATTGACGCCGTGCTGCAGGCGCGCAAGGATTGTCCAGGGTTGAAATCCTTGATTGGCGTCGGTGCCGCTGCGGCTCATGCGGATCTGGATTACGCCAGGGCCACCGCGAAAGTCAAAGACAGTTTTGTCTCCGTCAGCACCGGTGCCGATGACCCCGCCGTGTTGATCTACACCAGCGGCACCACT
>CAZPTM010000134.1:2965-4952 GCA_964589665.1 uncultured Limnohabitans sp.
AAGGCGCCTTGATCCCGCAGCGCGCTCTTATCGGTAACCTGACCGGCTTTGTGTGCAGCCAAAACTGGTTTGGCTTTGACCCCGCAGATGCACGTCGAGCGTCCCAGGCCGTGTTCTGGTCGCCAGCAGACTGGGCCTGGACGGGCGGGCTGATGGACGCCTTGCTGCCCAGCCTGTACTTTGGGCGGCCGATTGTGGCGTTCAACGGACGTTTCTCGCCCGAGACCGCGTTCGAGATATTGCATACCCATGCGGTTACGCACACTTTTTTGTTTCCCACCGCCCTCAAGGCCATGATGAAAGCCGTGCCCGAGCCGCGCAAACACTACCGCCTGAAGCTGCAAGCCATCATGAGTGCAGGCGAAGCGGTGGGCGATGCCGTGTTTGCGTATTGCGAGCAGCAGTTGGGTGTGACCGTGAACGAAATGTTCGGTCAGACCGAAATCAATTACGTGGTCGGCAATTGCGCCCGCATGTGGCCGCCGAAAGCCGGCAGCATGGGTAAAGGCTATCCAGGTCACCAGGTGGCGGTGATTGACGATGCAGGGCAAGTGTGCGCAGTGGGTGTGCCTGGCGAGGTGGCAGTCAACCGATTCGATGTGCACGGTGAGCCCGACCCGGTGTTCTTTTTGGGCTACTGGAACAACGACGAGGCCACGCGTAAAAAATACACTGGCAACTGGTGCCGTACCGGGGACATGGCTGTGCGCGACGAGGACGGGTACCTCTGGTACCAGGGCCGAACCGATGACATGTTCAAGGCAGCGGGGTACCGCATTGGCCCTGGTGAAATTGAAAATTGCCTGGTCAAGCATCCGGCTGTGGCCAATGCGGCGGTGGTGCCCAAGCCTGATACCGATCGGGGTGCGCTGGTCAAAGCTTATGTGGTGCTTTCGCCAGACTATGCTGCCAAACGCAGCCAGCACGCCGATGCAACAGTGTTCGAAGAGGGGGTGCGCAAAGCCTTGCAAACCCATGTGCGTGGCTTGCTGGCGCCCTACGAATACCCCAAGGAAATTGAATTCATCGACCAGCTGCCCATGACCACCACAGGTAAGGTGCAGCGCCGTGTGCTGCGCCTGCAGGAAGAAGAGCGGGCGCGGGCCAGCTCATGACAAAATCACTTCTTTGAACAGCATTACAGACAGACATTCCATGAACAAAGTTCAACTCGGTACCAGCGACCTGCACGTCACGCCCATTTGCCTGGGCACCATGACCTTTGGCGAACAGGTGGGCGAGGCCGATGCGCACGCCATCCTGAGCCGCAGCGTTGAGGCAGGCATCAACTTTGTGGACACCGCCGAAATGTATGCGGTGCCTGCCAAGGCGGAGACGTGTGGCGCGACCGAAACCATCATTGGCAACTGGCTGCAAAAGAACCCTGGCATGCGTGAACGCATCGTGCTGGCGACCAAAGTGGCAGGCCCCTCGCGGGGTATGCCCTGGATTCGCGAGGGCAGTGGCATGACCGCGCAAGACATCCTCAATTCCTGCGAAGGCAGCCTCAAGCGCCTGAAAACCGATGTCATTGACCTCTACCAAATTCACTGGCCCGAGCGCCATGTGCCGGTGTTTGGCATGAGCTACTTTGACCCGGCCAAGGACAAGTCGGTGACCTCGATCCACGAACAGCTTGAAGCCCTGGCCAAGCTGGTTCAGGCGGGCAAGGTGCGTTACATCGGCCTGTCCAACGAAACGCCTTATGGCGTGCACGAATTCATCCGCCTGGCCGAGCAGCACGGTCTGCCACGTGCCATGACGGTGCAAAACCCCTATGCCTTGACCAGCCGGTTTTACGACAACGGTCTGGACGAAACCTGCCACCGCTTGAAGGTGTCGATGCTGGCGTATTCGCCGCTGGCTTTTGGTGCCTTGACTGGCAAGTACGACCAAACTGGTTTTGAAGGTGCCGGTGTGCCCGATGCCCGTATTGCCAACTACGAGTCCATGCGCAAGCAGCGCTGGGGCCGACCGGAAGCGCTGG
>CAZPTM010000135.1:0-4927 GCA_964589665.1 uncultured Limnohabitans sp.
AGAAGGTTTTCGTAAGCCAGGAACTCTTCGGGCAGCTCTACAGCTGGCGCCGCTTCTTTGCGGCATTCGAGCAAACCGGCTCGCGTCAAGCGCATGAAGCCAGTTTCTTTCATGGCCTTTTGCAAGGCTTTCCCGTCTCCAGAGCCATTGGCCCAATCGCGCAAGCCATTGAGCCAAGAGTTGAAATATCTGGCCTGTAGTTTGCTGCCATTCCAGCCGTGGTTTTTGGTGGCGAGTTGGCCCTCAAACCAGCCACGCAACCGTTCCGCTCGCTCCGCCCAACCCAACTTGAGCAATTCCAATTGCCGCAGTATTGGAACAATCACTTCATCCAAACTGCCAGGCTCACCAGCAGGCAAGTCCTTGTCCAGCAGGGCGCGCACATCCGCCTCGAGCGCATCCACATCGCGCCAGATGCGGCGCACTTGCACCAGCGTTTCCGTGTCCAGGGGGTAGAGCTGCTGGCGCCAGTAGTCTTGCACGGCCTCCAGCCGCAAGGCGGCTTCGTCGGCCACCAGGGTTTCTTCAAACAGGTTGCCGCTGTCAAACGCATGCTCGCGCAGCATGCGCTGGCACCAGGCGTCGATGGTGTAGACCGCCGCTTCGTCCATGGTCTGGGCGGCCAGAGCCAGGCGGTGTGCGGCTTGCTCGCGCGCCGTGCCTTCGGGATAGTCTTGCAGCAGGTCGCGCAAAAACGCCTCTTCTGTTTGCAGCGTGCCCCGGAACACTTGCGCGGCTTCGTTCAGGCGCTTGCGAATGCGGTCCGACAACTCGCGCGTGGCGGCGCGGGTAAAGGTCATGACCAGAATGTCGGGCGGCATCAGCGGCCGCACGGGGCGGGTGTCGTCTTGGCCATGGCCCAGCACCAGGCGCACGTACAGCGCGGCAATGGTCCAGGTCTTTCCCGTGCCTGCACTGGCCTCGATCAAATGGCTGCCGCGCAAGGGAAAGCGTTGCGCCACCAGGGTTTGCGCGCTCATGCCTGCTCCTCCTCTGCTGTCAGCGCATCGTGGCCCAAGGGCTCCACGCTGCACTGATCAGCCCATTCGAGCAAGGGCCGGTACACCTGCTCGGCCAGGGTTTCGAACCGGCCTTCGGCCAACAAGGCGTCCAGCGTGGGGTAGCAGCGGTACAGGGCAGCATCCTGGCGGGCCATGGCGGGTGTGCCCATAAAGCCCTTTTCTTCGTAGCGCTTGTAGAGATCGTCTGTCCACTCCTGCTTTGCGAGCCACTCCACCGCTAAGGCCGGTGGCAGGGGCAACGGCGATTGCATGCCTTGCACCCAAGTGGCCAATAAAACGCGCAGCACGGCTTGGGCCTCTTCTTGCGCCATGACAGGCGCACGCACGATGGCATTGCGCCCCACCAGGACCACCCGAACGGCTCGGCCCATGCTAGCTGCGGCCAGGCTGTGCAGCCAGGCATCGAGGCATTTGTCAGGCTTGATCTTGGCTTTGCCTTTGTCTGAAACACTGGCCAAGGACGACGCCCGCATGAGCACCAGCACGTCCGCCTGGTCGGCAGACTGGCTTTGACACAGACCCGAGATGGCGTCGCGCAGCTGCACGCCTTCGACAGCCTGATCCACCGTCACGCGGGGGGCATCGCCCGTGCAGGCGCTGCGCTCGCTGATCTCGGCCTGCAGCATGGCTTGCAGCTGGCCCTGCAACTGCGCGGCTTCGAGTTGACCCACACCCGCCAAGGGCAAGGCGCCACGGGCACGCAAGCGCTGGACGAGCGCTTGGGTGTAGTGCGGCAGGTCTTGTGCATTCAGGTCTGTGGGTCGTTGGGTCAGCGCTTCGTCGAGCAGGCTGTGGTGGTCCAGGCCGCCCAGGCTGAACAGCTCTTCGTCGAGCCAATCCGTCTCGGGTGCGTCCAGGTGGACCTGCAAGCGTTCGCGGAAATAGCTGCCAACCGGGCGTCGTAGAAATCGCGCCAGTTGGTTGAGGGTGATGGTGGCTTGGGTTCCGAGATCGCTTCGCTGCGCTCGCGATGACGTACTTGTTTCCATATGCTCGAGCCCGCCGTCATCGCGAGCGCAGTGAAGCGATCTCTCCTGCGTCTGCCACTCCAGCGCATAGGTGCTCACACCGCTGCCTTGCGTGAAATACGCTTTGCCAAAGGGCTGCAGCGGGTGCGCCACGGTCAAGGCCTTGGCACTGCCCTGCCCCCACAAGGCATCGATTTCGTCACGCAATTGCGAGACCAACACCGAAGGTGGCTGTTCGCTGTTGTCGCGTACGCTGTGGCCACACCAGCTGATGTAGAGCACCTCGCGCGCGGACAGCAGCGCTTCGAGCATGAGTTGGCGATCGTCATCGCGGCGCGAGCGGTCGCCGGGGCGGGCCATGCCGGGCATGGCCATGAGATCAAAGTCCGCCTGGGGTGCGCGGCGCGGGTAGTCGCCATCGTTCATGCCCAGCAGGCACACCACCTTGAACGGAATTGCACGCATCGGCATGAGCGTGCAGAACGTAACCCCACCTGCGCGAAAGCGTTGCTCCAACCGAGGTACGCGCAGGGCTTGAAGCCAGGCCTCGCGCATGACGGGCAAGGTCACTTCTTGCGCAAATTCGGCACCGTCACAGGCGCGCAGCCAGTCGTCCAGTGCCTGCTGCAAGGCTTGCAGAGCCTGGCGGTCGGCTTCTGCATGAACGTCAAAACACTGCGCCAGCAAAGCCCTGGCCCGCTGCGACCACACCAAAGGCGTGGCGGGCGTCTGGCTGTCTTGCCACCAGTCGATCAACACCTGGAGCAGCTGCGCCAAGGACCCGGCCAGCTCAGCGTCAAGACCGCCAACCTCGTCGTAAGGCATGACGCCCGCGTCCAGCGGCACCGGGTCGGCCCCACAGGCATAGCCCATGAGCATGCGTTGCACGCCAAACAAGGCCGAGTTGACCTCGCCACACGCATCCAGACCCAAGCCAGCGCGGTGCTCGGCAGACAAGCCCCAGCGAATGCCCGAGCCCGCCATCCAGCGGGTGAGCACCGGCAGCCCCTCTTCAGTGACGCCAAAGCGCCGGGCCAAGGCAGGCACCTCCAACAAGGCCACCAGATCACTCATGTGCGAGCGCTCTTGCGGCAGCGCCAGCAGCCAGTGCACCGCATGAATCAGGGCGCTGTTGGCTTGCGCGCCCAGATCGGCAATGGCGTAGGGAATGAAGCGCGCATCCGAGCGCGGGTACTGCCCAAAGACGGCTTCGATGGCCGGGGCCATGCGTTCAATGTCGGGCACCATGACCACCACATCGCGCGGCGACAGGGTCTGCCCACAACCGGGCGGCTGCGCAAACCAGTCGAGCAACTGGTCATGCAGCACTTCGAGTTCACGCACAGGGCTGTGGGCCACGCGAAAGAGAATCGAGCCATCGGCCTCGGGTCGCGGAACTGCCGAGTGTTCAGCAGTGGATGGCACCAGATCGCGAATACGACGTTGCAATTGCGCCAATCCGGGTGTGCCCTGCGTGATGGGCGCATCGTCAAAAAAGTCCAGCGTGGGCAGCTGCATGCGCTCGCTGGCGGCTTGGGCATCGTCAAAGGCATCGAGCATGCGCACAAAGTCGCGCCCTTGCCTGCCCCAGCTGGCCAGCAGCGTAGGAGCGTGGGCATGCATTTGCGAAAGGTCCACATTGGCCAGCGGCTCGCCCTTGTCACGCTGCCTGCGTTGCTGGCTGCGCAGCCACTCGCGCCCATCCATGATGTCAGCCCAGTGGTAGCGGCAGGGGTTGGGCACGGCCAGCAAGACCTGGCTGTGATCAGACAGCGCCGCCAGCAACTCCAGCAGCTGCATGGGCATGTGGCTCATGCCAAACACCGATACGCGCGGTGCCACCGCCTGTGCAGGACCTTGCCCCGATCGCAGCCGCGCCAATACACGCTGGTGCACGGCGGGACGGGTGTTGTGTCGCTCGGCATCGGTCAGCGTTGTCAGCACACGACGCCACAGCTCGGGTTGCCACAAATGCTCTTGGGCCAAAGGCACCGTGCCGTTCATCTGGCGGCAATCATTGGCACCCGCGGCCCAATCGTTCAACCAGTCTGGTCGGTAGATCTGGTATTGGTCATATAAATCCGCCAGGCGGCTGGCCAGCTGCAGCAAGCGGTCGGGCTCATCGCCTTGCAAGAAACCGCGCACAGGCTTGAAGACCTCTTCATCCACGCACTGCGGCAACAAGGCCATCAGGCGCCAGGTCATGGGCAGTTTGTCCAGCGGCGAATCCGAGGGCACAACGCCTGCACCCAGCACCTGCCGATAGGTGCGCCACAAAAACCGCGAAGGCAATTCCACCTGCGCCGCAGCACACACACCGTGCGCACGCGCCAAGGACATCTTGACCCACTCGGCCATGCCGTTGCTTTGCACCAGCACCACCTCGGGTTGCAAAGGCGGCAAGGGCTGGCGCTGCAACCACGCAGTCAGCGTGTGCATCAGGGTCTCGGGCTGGTTGCCGTGCAAAGCGGCCCAGCCGGGGGCAATGGCATGTTCTGGCATGAAAGAAAATTTAATAACTGAGCGTGAGGATAGCGTCATTCATGCGTGCAGCAGATCATCAAGTCGCTGCACAGAACATCACATGACAAAAAAATGAAGCGCCCTTCAAAAGTAGCAATTTTTCTGTCTATAATCACGCTCTATTCCCCGATAGCTCAGTCGGTAGAGCGCCGGACTGTTAATCCGTAGGTCCCTGGTTCGAGCCCAGGTCGGGGAGCCAAAAAAGACAAGGCCTTGCAGAAATGCAAGGCCTTTTTCTTTGCATGCTTGTCTTATGCTCTGACCATGGAATCCTTGCTCACTTCTACTGGCGTTGTGGCCCTTGCCGAAATGGGCGACAAAACGCAATTGCTGGCTTTTATTTTGGCAGCACGTTTCAAGAAACCCGTGCCCATCATCCTGGGCATTTTGGTCGCAACACTGGTCAACCACGGT
>CAZPTM010000136.1:0-1627 GCA_964589665.1 uncultured Limnohabitans sp.
GCCACGGGCCAGGCGCAGCGCGCTCATGCCCGCTTCGGTGCCGGAGCTGACCAGACGCACCATCTCCATCGAGGGCACGTGCTTCAAAATTTCTTCAGCCAGCTCGATTTCGCGCTCGGTAGGCGCGCCAAACGAGAAGCCGTCGAGCGCCGCTTTTTGCACGGCTTCGAGCACGGCCGGGTGGCCGTGGCCCAGGATCATGGGGCCCCAGGAGCCGATGTAGTCGATGTACTTTTGGCCGTTGGCATCCCAGAAGTAGGCGCCTTGGGCGCGTTGCACAAAGCGGGGCGTGCCACCCACGGCGCGAAAGGCGCGCACGGGCGAGTTCACGCCACCGGGAATGACGTTGGCGGCGCGGTCAAAAAGTTGTTGGTTCAGGTCGGTCATGACAAAAGGGGTCAGTGTTTGGTTTCGTTGAAAGGCACTTCAAAAAAGTCAGCGCCCGGTGCCAGGGGCTTGGTGGGTTCCTGGCCATCGTCTTCGCCATCTTCTTCGTCGGGCTGGGCCCAGAACAGGCGGTCAGGCAGCACCTGACCCATGCCGGGTCGAAAGCCGTCGTCCAGGCTGTGGTCCAGGTAAGTCAAGGCTTCGCGGGTGGCTTCGGGCAGGTCCATGCCGGTAGCCAGAAGGCCCGCCAGGGCGGCTGACAAGGTGTCGCCCGCACCGATGAACAGGGCTTCGATCCGTTCGAATTTTTCGTGAGCAATCACTGTTTCGGGTGTGGCCAGCACGTTGTCGATGTGTTGCTCAGGCAGGGGCAAGCCGGTCACCAGCACATAAGGCACACCCATTTCGCTGGCGGCCTTGGCCATGTCGCGCGGGCTGGGGTTGCGTTCGCCCTCCCAATCGGGCAACAGCCAACGGCGCAGGGTGCTGTGGTGGCCTACCAGCACACTGGTTTGCGGCAGCATCAACTCACGAAAGGCATCCAGGTAGTCGTCAATTTTTTCATCATCCCACCACGACAAGTTGGGCATGTAGGCCACCACGGGCACGCCATCGTAATCGTCGGCAATACCGGCGACCAGGGCGATGTTTTCGGGCGAACCCAGAAAGCCCACCTTGATGACGCGCACCGGAATGTCTTCAGCCGCTGTGCGGGCTTGCTCGCCAATGATGTCTTCATCAAAGGCATAAAAATCGTGGGTGGCGCTGGTGTCTCGGATGTAGGTGCCGGTGACCACGGGCAGGGTGTGAGCGCCTACCGAGCCTGCGGCCAGCACGTCACCCGAGAGGCCGCCAGCGCCGCTGGGATCGTTGGCGTTGAAAGCCATGACGCAGGCCACGCCTTGTTCGATCTCGGACTCATCAGGGGCGTTGGGATCGGCTTCAAAAAGAGAGGTATCGGTCATGTCGGAAAAGACGGGCAGGGTTCAGTGGGGCTTCATCCGGCGCAATGGGCACCCGATACAATCAAAATCATTCTATTCGACGAATTTTCAAGAGGATGGCATGGAATACAAGACGTGGATGTGTTTGATTTGTGGCTGGATCTATGACGAAGAGGCTGGCGACCCCGAGCACGGTATTGCACCAGGCACCAAGTGGGAAGACGTGCCGATGAACTGGACTTGCCCGGAGTGCGCAGCGCGCAAGGAAGACTTCGAGATGGTGGCGATCTGATCGC
>CAZPTM010000136.1:1727-4902 GCA_964589665.1 uncultured Limnohabitans sp.
TTGACCACGGCGTAGCGTTCCAGGGTTTTTTCGCGGGCCTCGGCATGGTCCACAATGGGTCGAGGGTAGGTTTTGCCCAGTTCGACGCCAGCAGCCTGCAGCTCCAGTGCGCCAGCCAGCCAGGGCGCGTGGATGCCTTTGATCGACAGGCCTGCCAGCTCGGGCAGGTAGCGGCGGATGAATTTGCCTTCAGGGTCAAATTTTTCGCTCTGGCTGATCGGGTTGAAAATCCGGAAGTAGGGCTGCGCATCGCAGCCGCTTGAGCTGGCCCATTGCCAGCCGCCGTTGTTGGCCGAGAGGTCAAAGTCGTTGAGGTGCGTGGCAAAGTATTTTTCGCCCCAGCGCCAGTCCACACCCAGGTCTTTGCACAAAAAGCTGGCCACCACCATGCGCAGGCGGTTGTGCATGTAGCCGGTCTGGTTGAGTTGACGCATGGCTGCGTCCACCAAGGGGTAGCCGGTGCGGGCCTGGCACCAGGCGTCAAACAGCTTGTGGCCGTGCGGGCCATGGTCCCAACGGATGGCGTCGTAGTCGCGTTTGAAGCTTTCGCCTGCGCCCACATGCGCAAAGTTGGCCAACACCTGCACATAAAAGTCGCGCCAGATCAGCTCTGACAGCCACACCCCTGCGCCAGCGCTGCCCGCCAGGCTGCGTTCGTGTGCCATGCGGGCCAGTTGCCGGATGGACACGGTGCCAAAACGCAGATGGGTGCTCAGGTAGCTGGGGCCCTTCAGGCTGGGGTAGTCGCGGGTACGGTCGTAGGCGTCGATGCGCGCGGCAAAGTCTTGCAGCAGGGTTTGGCCGCCGCTTTCGCCGCAGGGCAAATGCAGGGTGTTGAGGTTGCTGGGTTCAAAGTCCAGGTCGCTCAAGGTGGGCAGGGCAGGTGGCCACTGCGCCGGGCGCGGGGCCAGACGGTTCAGGTCGCGTTCGCTGGGGTAGGCCTTGAGGTAGAAGTCGTTGACCTTTTTGAGCCAGGCGTTCTTGTAGGGCGTGAAGACCGAAAACGCGGTGCCTGACTGGGTCATGACCTCCTGGCGCTCAAAAATCACGTGGTCCTTGCAGGTGTGCATCGAGATGCCGTGGTCGGCCAGGTGACCGCGCACCTTGTGGTCGCGTGCCTGGGCCAGGGGCTCGTCATCGTGGGCGCAGAACACGGCTTGAACTCCCAATTGCTGGGCCAAGGCGGGCAGGGCTTGGCTTGCAGGGCCATGCAACACCAACAAGCCTGCGTCGTCGCGTTGGCTGACGCTGCGCAATTTCTGGTCCAGCTCAGTGACAGCGGCATGGATGAAGTCCACACGTCGATCCTGGCGGGGCAAGTGCTCCAGAATCTCGGTGTCAAAAACAAAGGCCACGTGCACGCGCTTGCAGTGGCGCAGGGCCAGGTACAGCGCCGCGTTGTCGTGCAGGCGCAAATCGCGTCTCAACCAGACCAGTCCGGCGGTGTAATTGGCTTGCATGGACGAAGAGGGCTCCCGTTAAAATCTGTGCATGACCGCCGATTCTGCCTCCATTGACCTGACGCATCACTTCCTGATCGCCATGCCCACACTGGAGGACTCGCTTTTTGCCCGCTCGGTGGTGTACATGTGCGAGCACAGCCCGCAAGGCGCCATGGGCCTGATTATCAATAAACCCACCGAACTGACGCTTGCCAAGCTCTTTGCCAAGCTGGACCTGCCTTTACATCGTGAAGATTTGCGCGATGCACCTGTACTCCACGGCGGTCCTTTGCAGCACGAGCGTGGGTTTGTGCTGCACGAACCGATGGCCATTCCTGTGTCCGAAGACGAGCAAGCGCCTTTGTATGCCTCTACTTTGAAGGTCAAAAACGGTTTGGAATTGACCACTTCGCGCGATGTGCTCGAAGCCTTGTCGGGCGGCGGCGGCCCCAAGCAGGCACTCATGACGCTGGGCTACGCTTCCTGGGGCGAGGGTCAGCTCGAATCTGAACTGGCTGAAAACGCCTGGCTCACCGTGCAGGCCGATGCCGACACCGTGTTCGAGGTCCCCCTGGCGCAGCGCTATGAACACGCGCTGGGCTTGCTGGGCTTGAAGTCCTGGATGTTGTCTTCCGAAGCGGGGCACGCATGATGGATGCCCCCGTGTCGGTGCCAGCGTCGCAACAGATGTTTCTGGCGCTGGACTATGGCCTCAAGCGTACCGGTGTAGCCGTAGGCAACCGCTTGTTGCGTACGGCCACACCGCAAGGCACGATCACGGCCGAGGGCGATGCGCGTTTCGCCAAAATTGCCGAGCGACTGAAAGAGTGGCAGCCCGATGCACTGGTGGTGGGCGTGCCCACACACCCCGATGGCGGCGAACACGAAAACACCTTGCGTGCCCGAAAATTTGCGCGTCAACTGCGAGGCCGATTTGGCGTGCAGGTGTATGAAGTGGACGAGCGCTACACCACCACCGAGGCCCACAGTCAAGGCGCACGCGATGCGGATGCGGCAGCCGCAGCCATCATTCTCGAACAGTTTTTAAGGAGTCTGGCGTGAGTTCTTTGGCCCTGAACGCAGAGGCGTTGTATCAAGAATTGCTGGCGGGTGTGCGGCGCATGAGTCATGCGCAAACGCGGCTGGTCGGCATCACCTCGGGCGGCGCCTGGCTCGCCGAACGCCTGCAGCGCGACCTGGGTCTCAGTGGCGAGTCGGGTCAGGTGTCTTCAACCATGCACCGCGACGATTTTGCCCAACGTGGTCTGGCCAGTGGGGGCCAAACGCTGCTGCCTTTCGAGGTGGATGGCGCAGACATTCTGGTGCTCGACGATGTGCTCTACACCGGCCGTACCCTGCGCGCCGTGCTCAATGAAATTTTTGACTACGGTCGCCCGCGCCAGGTGCAACTGGCGGTGCTGGTGGACCGGGGTGGTCGCCAACTGCCCATCCAGGCAGACTTTGCAGCCGCCCGCGTCAGCTTGCCTGACACCCAAACATTGTCGCTGGCCCGAGACGAGGCCGGCGCTTTCAGCTTCCAGGTGCAAACCCGATGACGGCCACGGCCTGAGGTGAACATGCTCTACAAACGCAACAACCCCCAACTCAACAAGAACGGAGAGCTGATCCATCTGCTCTCCACCGAGGGACTGTCCAAGGACATCCTCACCCACATCCTGGACACGGCGGCCAACTTCGTCAGCGTCAACGACCGCGAAGTCAAAAAGGTGCCG
>CAZPTM010000137.1:0-4565 GCA_964589665.1 uncultured Limnohabitans sp.
GACGTCAACTTTGCCTGGCCCAATGCCGAAATCGCGGTGATGGGCGCCAAGGGCGCGGTCGAGATCATCTTCCGTGAAGACAAGAACGATCCGGAAAAACTCGCCGCACGCGAAGCCGAGTACAAGGCCCGATTTGCCAACCCCTTTGTGGCTGCGAACCGTGGCTTTATCGACGATGTGATCATGCCGCACAACACCCGCAAACGCATCTGCCGTTCGCTGGTCATGCTCAAGGACAAGCAGATCGAAAACCCGTGGCGCAAACACGGCAACATTCCGCTCTGATCGATCCAGGAGAACTACAAGATGTTTACAAAAATTCTGATTGCTAACCGTGGCGAAATTGCCTGCCGCGTCATCGCTACCGCACGCAAGATGGGCATTGCCACAGTGGCCGTTTACTCCGAGGCCGACAAAGATGCGCGTCATGTGATGCTGGCAGATGAGTCCGTGTTGTTGGGCCCCGCGCCCAGCCGCGAGTCATACCTGGTGGCTGACAAAATCATTGCGGCAGCCAAGCAAACGGGGGCCCAGGCCATTCACCCAGGCTATGGTTTCTTGTCCGAGAACGAAGAGTTCGCGGCACGTTGCGAAAAAGAAGGCATTGCCTTCATTGGCCCCAAGGCCCACTCGATTGCGGCCATGGGCGACAAGATCGCTTCCAAAAAATTGGCCAACGAGGCCAAGGTCAACACCATCCCCGGCTACAACGACGCCATCGAGACGCCTGAGAAAGCCGTTGAGATCGCCAAGGGCATCGGCTACCCCGTCATGATCAAGGCCTCGGCTGGTGGCGGTGGCAAGGGCCTGCGCGTGGCCTTCAACGACAAGGAAGCCTTTGAAGGCTTTTCCTCCTGCCGCAACGAAGCGCGCAACAGCTTCGGCGACGACCGCGTATTCATCGAAAAATACGTGCAGGAACCCCGTCACATCGAGATCCAGATCCTGGGCGACTCGCACGGCAATGTGGTGTACCTCAATGAGCGCGAGTGCTCGATTCAACGTCGTCACCAAAAAGTGATTGAAGAAGCACCATCTCCTTTCATCTCTGACGCCACGCGCAAGGCCATGGGCGAGCAGGCCGTGGCGCTGGCTAAGGCCGTGAAATACCAATCCGCAGGTACGGTTGAATTCGTGGTCGGCAAGGACCAGGACTTTTACTTCCTGGAGATGAACACCCGATTGCAGGTGGAGCACCCGGTGACCGAGTGCATCACGGGTCTGGACCTGGTTGAGCAAATGATCCGCGTGGCTGCTGGCGAAAAACTCGCCATCACCCAAGCTGACGTCAAGCGTGACGGCTGGGCCATCGAGTGCCGTATCAACGCCGAAGACCCTTTCCGCAACTTCTTGCCTTCTACCGGTCGTCTGGTGCGTTTTTCGACACCGACCACCAGCATGGAGCAAGGCAACACCGATGCGTTGTTTGGCGTTCGCGTGGATACTGGTGTGACCGAAGGTGGCGAGATTCCGATGTTCTACGACTCGATGATCGCCAAACTCATCGTGCACGGCAGGGACCGCAACGAAGCCATTGCCAAAATGCGCGAAGCGCTCAACGGCTTCGTCATCCGTGGCATCAGCTCCAACATCCCCTTCCAGGCCGCGCTGCTGGCGCACCCCAAGTTTGTGACCGGCGAGTTCAATACCGGCTTCATCGCCGAGCATTACGCCAAAGGCTTCAAAGCCGAAGACGTTCCGCACGACGATCAGGACTTCCTGGCTGCGCTGGCGGCCTTTGTGCGCCGTAAATCACGCGAACGCGCGGCAGGTTTGAGCGGTCAGTTGCCTGGTTATGACGTCAAGATTGGTTCGGACTACACCGTGGTGATCCTGGGTGCAGAGGGCCAGAACGTCCATGTGCAGGCGCATGTGGATGAGGCTCGTGGCCGAGCAGGCGCTGCAACGATTCGTGTGAACGGCAAGTTCTATGACATCGTCAGCCATTCCCGTTTGAATGACGTGAAGATTGTCGGTACCGTCAACGGCCAGCCTTTCGTGGCTCAGGTCGAGCGAGGCACCACCAAGAACCCCTTGGCCTTGCAGGTACAACACAACGGCACACGTATCGAGGCACTGATCATGTCGCCACGCATGGCTGAGCTGCACAAGCTCATGCCTTACAAGGCGCCGCCCGACATGAGCAAATATGTGCTCTCGCCCATGCCGGGTCTGCTGGTGGATGTGGCCGTACAAGTGGGCCAAAAGGTGCAGTCCGGTGAGCGCGTAGCCGTGATCGAAGCCATGAAAATGGAAAACATTCTGTTTGCGGCGCAAGACGGCGTGGTCAAAAAGATCGTGGCCAGCAAAGGTGAGTCCCTGTCGGTCGATCAGATGATCGTGGAGTTTGAATGATGTCGGCCCAACGCCCCTTCAAGGTGCTGGGTATCCAGCAGATTGCTATTGGCGGGCCTGACAAGACCCGTCTGCAGAAACTCTGGGTCGATATGTTCGGCCTGGAGGTCACAGGCACGTTCAAAAGCGAACGCGAGAACGTGGACGAAGACATCTGCGCCATGGGCACGGGCGCTTTCAAGGTGGAAGTGGACCTGATGCAACCGCTGGACCCCGAGAAGAAGCCGGCTGTTCACGCCACACCCCTTAACCATGTGGGCCTGTGGATCGACAAGCTGCCCGAGGCGGTAGAGTGGCTCACGGCCAATGGCGTGCGCTTTGCGCCCGGTGGTATTCGCAAAGGG
Organism: uncultured Limnohabitans sp.; assembly: GCA_964589665.1. Taxonomy (GTDB): domain Bacteria; phylum Pseudomonadota; class Gammaproteobacteria; order Burkholderiales; family Burkholderiaceae_C; genus Limnohabitans_A. The sequence continues at coordinate 2,700 of CAZPTM010000137.1, forward strand.
GCGGCTGGTTTTGATATTTGCTTCCTGCACCCCAAAGCCAACGAAGAATTTCCGATTGGTGGCGAGGGCGTGTTGATCGAGCTGGTGCAAGCACCGGCTGAAGTGGTCAACGCTTTCGAAAAATTGGCAGGGGCCTGAAGAGGCGTTTCCTCACTGCCAGGAGCGTAGCGCCGCGGCAGTCGATGGATTGCTACGCTTCGATCGCAATGACCAGGTTCAGTGGCCCGCTTGTCGAGCTTTGGCTTTGGCCAGCACGGCTTCAATAACGGAACGTTTGCGATCGAGCTCGGCGAGCGCTGCGTCGGGCTGATCGGGTACCTTGGTCAGTTCCTGCAGGTGCTCAAGCTTGTCTTGGGCCTTGTGCGCCAGGGCCGCATCGTGCTCAATGGCCTCGCGCTCCATACGTGCTTTGTGCTGGCCGTAACGATGCAGGGCCATGCTGGCCTGTTGCGGTGACCAGGCTGACCAGCCCGTTTTCGAGCCGGTTGCGTTCTCCAAAGCAATGCAGTCTACAGGGCAGGCTGGAATGCACAGCTCGCACCCCGTGCACCAGGCCTCAATCACGGTGTGCATGCGTTTGTTGCTGCCCACAATCGCATCAGTAGGACAGACCTTGATACACAAGGTGCAGCCAATGCACCAGTCCTCATCGATGATGGCCACATGACGTGGGCCTTCTGTGCCATTTCCCGGATTCAGGGGCAGTTCGGCCTGTCCGGTGATGGCCGCCAGCCGCTGCACGCCCCCTTGGCCTCCGGGTGGGCATTGGTTGATGGCGGCTTGCCCTTGTGCCATGGCCAAAGCATAGGCCGCACAGTCGGGATACCCACAACGCGTGCACTGCGTTTGGGGTAGGGCATCATTCAAGCGAAGAAAAAGCGCCTGAACTTCAGGCGCTGTTTTCGTGGTCATTGCCGTACGCCTCAGGCCTGTTTTTTAGAGCTTGCCCATTGGGTTTTGACTGCAGTCACTGGTCTGGCAGGGGCTGCAGACTTGCGCGCAGGGGCCTTGGCAGCAGTTGTTTTGGAGGCTGCTTTGGGGCTCACCTTTTTAGGGGTGGAGGCTTTTTGGGGCGACGATTTCTTGGCTGCAACCACAGGATGACTCAGGGATTGAGCTTGTGTTTTGGCTGCGCTTTGGGGTTGGTGTGCCTGAATAAAGCGTGTGACCAGAGGGTACACACGATCACGCCATCGACTGCCACTGAAGATGCCGTAGTGACCTGCACCTTCGACTTCAAGGTGTTGGCGTTGGTTTTGCGGGATGTTGGTGCACAGCTCATGAGCAGCTTGCGTTTGCCCAGAGCCAGAGATGTCATCGAGTTCGCCTTCAATGGTGAACAATGCAGTGTTTTTGATGTCAGCGGGTTTGACACGCTCAATACGGCCATCCACCCCTTTGATATCCCACGTGCCATAGACCAGCTTGAACTCCTGGAAAACCGTGTTGATAGTTTCCAGATAATAGTCGGCATCCATGTCCAGCACGGCGTTGTACTCATCGTAGAACTTGCGGTGGGCTTCGGCGCTAGCTTCATCGCCCTTCATAAGGTCTTTGAAATAGTCGTAGTGGCTGGTGGCGTGTCGGTCCGGGTTCATGGCCACGAAACCTGTGTGCTGCAGGAAGCCGGGGTACACGCGGCGTCCCGAACCTGGGAAGTTGGGCGGCACACGGTAGATCACATTGTTCTCAAACCACTCGTGGCTTTTTTGCACCGCCAGGTTGTTCACGGCCGTGGGTGATTTGCGCGCATCAATGGGGCCGCCCATCATGGTCATGGATAGTGGGGTTTTCTCGCCGCGGCTGGCCATCAGAGACACAGCTGCGAGCACGGGCACGGTGGGCTGGCACACGCTCATCACATGG
>CAZPTM010000137.1:4575-4857 GCA_964589665.1 uncultured Limnohabitans sp.
CTTCCATGGGCACCAGGCGAGCGTTTTTCCAGTCGGTGATATAGACCTTGTGACCTTGCAGCATAGTGCGCACCGTGTCGCGCAGTAGCGTGGCGTAGTGGCCCGACAAAGGCGCCACAATCAGCACCACAGGTTGGGTCTTGAGGGTTGTCAACGTGTGCGGATCGTCGGAGAAGCGTTTGAAGCGGCGCAGCTCGCAAAATGGCTTGTCGATTTCAACGCGCTCGTAAATGGCGACATCCACACCATCGACCTTGACGGTGCGAATCCCGAATTCGGGCT
>CAZPTM010000138.1:0-4856 GCA_964589665.1 uncultured Limnohabitans sp.
CCGAGGCGCGCATCGTCGAAGTGGTCAACCTCAGCCACATGGAACTGCAAGCAGCCCTGTCAGCCGAAGATGCCACGCAGGTCAGCATCGGCATGCAGGCGCAATTGCAGGTGGAGGGCGTACGCGAGCCTGTTACTGCACGCGTTTTGCGCATCAGCCCCAGTGCTCAAGTGGGCAGCCGCAGTGTTGTGATTTATTTGGGCGTACAGGGTAGAACCGGCTTGCGCCACGGCGCGTTCGCTCAGGGAGAATTGGGCACACAAACCGTGCAAACCTTGGCCGTCCCCTTGAGCGCGGTACGCACCGACAAACCGCAGCCTTATGTTCAAGTTGTGCAACAAGGCAAGGTGGCTCACATCCCTATCCAGCCCGGCGCTCGTGTGCAGGAAGACGGGCAGACATGGGCAAGCGTGGAGGGTCTGAACGAAGGCGCGCAGGTGCTGTTGGCCAGCGCAGGCGCTGTAGCTGAAGGCACCATCGTGCAATTCACAGGCGCAAACACTGCGCCAGCCAAATAAGGGCGCGCACCATGTGGTTTACACGCGTCAGCCTTAAAAATCCGGTCTTCGCCACCATGCTCATGGCCGCCTTGGTGGTCATGGGTCTGTTTGCTTACCAACGTCTCAAAGTTGACCAATTCCCCAACATCGACTTCCCTGTGGTGGTGATCAGCACCGAATACCCCGGTGCAGCTCCCGAAATTGTGGAGAGCGAAGTCACCAAAAAAATTGAAGAAGGCGTCAACTCGATTTCGGGCATCAACACCCTGACCTCGCGAAGCTACGAAAACCAGTCGGTCGTCATCATCGAGTTCCAGCTCAGCGTCGATGGCCGCAAGGCCGCTGACGATGTGCGCGAAAAAGTCGCCGCCATTCGCCCCAGCCTGCGCGACGAAGTCAAAGACCCAAAAGTCCTGCGCTTTGACCCGGCCAGCCGCGCCATCTGGTCGCTGGCTGTCTTGCCCGATGCCAGCAACGGCCCGGCACCCGATGCAGTTGAGATGACCAACTGGGCCCAGCAGACGCTCAAAAAGCGCCTTGAGAACGTGCGAGGCGTGGGCTCGGTTTCAGTGGTCGGAGGCACGGCACGCGAGATCAACCTCTACCTGCAACCTGCAGCCATGGAGGCGCTTGGCGTGACCACCGACCAGGTCGTGAACGCCGTCAAGAACGAAAACCAGGACCTTCCCGTAGGTGCCATTCGCTCACTGCAGCAAGAGCGCATGGTGCAAATCGATGCGCGTATGCTGCGTCCGCAGGACTTTGGCAACATCATCGTGGCACGCAAGGGCGGCACACCCATTCGCCTGTCGCAAGTGGCTCAGGTTCACGACGGTGCCGAAGAGATCAACAGCCTGGCGCTCTACAACGGCCAGCGCACTTTGCTGCTGTCGGTGCAAAAAGCACAGGACGAAAACACCATTGACGTCATCAACGGCCTGGTCAAAACCCTGGCCGAGATGCAAAAACAAACCCCGCCCGGCATGCGACTGGAGCCCATTACCGATGCTTCCCGCCCCATTCGCGTCGCTGTCGACAATGTGCGCCGCACCCTGATCGAGGGCGCCTTGTTGACGGTGCTCATCGTGTTTCTGTTCCTGAACTCCTGGCGCTCTACTGTGATCACGGGTCTGACGCTGCCGATCTCCATCATCGGCACCTTCATGTTCATGCAAATGTTCGGTTTCACCATCAACATGGTCACGCTCATGGCGCTATCGCTGTGCGTCGGTCTCTTGATTGACGATGCCATCGTCGTGCGCGAAAACATTGTGCGCCACGTACAAATGGGCAAGAACGCCTGGAACGCCTCCATGGATGGCACACAGGAAATTGGTCTGGCTGTGCTGGCCACAACCTTGTCCATCGTGGCAGTTTTCCTGCCCATCGGCTTCATGCAAGGCATCATCGGCAAGTTCTTCCACGAGTTCGGCATCACCATCGTGGCCGCCGTGTCCATTTCGATGTTCGTCAGCTTCACGCTCGACCCCATGCTCTCGAGCATCTGGCACGACCCGGCCATTCACGCCCATGGTGCACATGGCAAAGAAATCACGCTGTATGACCGCACCCTTGGCCGCATCACGGCCTGGTTTGAACGTGCCACCGACCGCATGAGCGAAGGCTACCAATCCATTCTGTCGTGGTCCCTGGTGCACAAGCGCAAGACGCTGCTGGCCGCCTTTGCCATCTTTGTGTTGAGCATTGTCATGGTGCCCATGCTGGGTACCGAGTTTGTACCCAAGGCCGATTACTCGGAAACCTCGGTCACTTTCCAGACGCCCGTGGGTTCCTCGCTCGAAGCCACCGAAGCCAAAGCGCGCCAGGTTGAACACATCATTCGCGAGATGCCCGAAGTGCGCTACACCGTGGCCACCCTCAACACTGCCAACGCGCAAGGCAAAAACAACGCCAACGTCTATGTGCGCCTGGTGGACCGCAAAGACCGCAGCCGCAATGTGGACCAAATGTCTGCCGTGCTGCGCGATCGTCTGCAACACATTCCGGGCATCACCGTCACGCACGTTGGCCTGCTCGACGCCGTGGGCGGAAACAAGCAAATCGAGTTCTCAATCATGGGCAATGACCAAAAAGAACTCGAACGTCTGGCTCGCGATGTCATGAGCAAGATCCGCGGCATCCAGGGTCTGGTCGATCTTGACTCCAGCGTCAAGGACAGCAAACCTACCATCCGTGTTGACGTACTGCGCGACTCAGCCTCCAACCTGGGCTTGGGCACCGCCCAAATTGCGGGCCCCCTGCGAACACTGATTGCCGGACAAACTGTCGGCAACTGGCGTGCACCGGATGACCAAACCTACGACGTCAACGTGCGCCTAGCCCCCGAAGCCCGCAACCACCCACAAGATCTGGAGCGCTTGCCCATGGTCATCGGCACACAGACCGATGGTTCAGCCCGTGTGATCCAACTCGGCCAGGTCGCCCGTGTATCCGAGTCCACAGGCTCCAACCAGATCAACCGTCGCGACCTGATGCGAGAAGTTGCCATCAACGCCAACACCTATGGCCGCTCCGTCGGTGAAGTCTCTGGCGACATCCGCAAAGTGCTCGACGGCATGCAACTGCCCCCCGGCTACAGCTACCAGTTCGGCGGCTCCACCAAAAACATGGCCGAGTCCTTTGGCTACGCCATGTCCGCGCTGGCGATGGCCGTCATCTTTATTTACATGATTCTGGCCAGCCAGTTCAAGAGCTTCCTGCAACCCATGGCCCTCATGACATCGCTGCCACTGACGCTCATTGGCGTGGTCTTGGCACTCATGATGTTTGGCTCCTCACTTTCCATGTTCTCCATCATTGGCGTGGTCATGCTCATGGGCCTGGTCACCAAGAACGCCATCTTGCTGGTGGACTTTGCGATTCGTTCGCGCGAAGCCGGCATGCAGCGTACCGAAGCGCTGCTGATGGCAGCCAAAGTACGTCTGCGTCCCATTTTGATGACCACGCTGGCCATGATCTTCGGCATGGTGCCTCTGGCTTTTGCCTTGACCGAAGGCTCCGAGCAGCGTGCCCCCATGGGCCAAGCCGTGATTGGCGGTGTCATCACCTCCTCGTTACTCACCTTGGTGGTGGTGCCCGTGGTCTACTGCTACATGGACGATCTGGCCCAATGGATGCGCAAAAAGGCCGGCTTGCCCCCAGTACGTCAGGGTCATGATGGCGCCGAACAGTAAAATTGAACAGAATCCGTTAATATACCCCCAGGAGTACCCAATGCAAGCCCCTATGGATCTCGACAAGGCCCGTTTCAACATGATCGAACAACAAGTGCGTCCATGGGAAGTGCTGGACGCGCACGTGCTCGAACTGCTGGACACCGTACACCGCGACCTGTTCGTGCCCGCCGGCCAACAGGCGCTGGCCTATGTGGACATGGAACTGCCTGTCGGCAACGGTCTGGGCCAGGTCATGCTGGCACCACGCGTTCAAGCGCGCATGGTGCAAGAGCTTGCCCTGCAACCAACTGACAAAGTGCTTGAAGTGGGCACCGGCACTGGCTTTACCGCCGCACTCATGGCCAAACAAGCCGAGCAAGTGCTCACCATGGAAACCGACGCCCAGCTGGCCGAGCAAGCGCGTACCAATCTGGCACGAGCCAATATCCACAATGTTCAAGTCCGTCAGGCCGATGGTAGTCACGGCGCAGCTTCCGACGGCCCCTTTGACGCCATCATGCTCAGCGGCTCACTGCCCGAAGTGCCGCAGAGCCTGCTCGACCAACTCAAGGTCGGCGGACGCCTGGTTGCCATCGTCGGCCAGGAGCCCATCATGCGTGCGACCGTGATCACCCGCGTGGGCGACCACAGCTGGTCTACCCAGCAACCTTGGGATGCCAACGCCCCACGTCTGACCGGTTTTGTTGAACCCACCCGTTTCGAATTCTGATCGCCATGCAACACCTGCCCCCCTCTCAAGTCGAAACCTGGGCCAGCACCCAGGACCAACGCCCTGTTCTGCTGGACGTGCGCGAAGCCTGGGAACTGCAACAAGCCAGCGCCAAACCTGCCAATCTGGACCTGGTGCACATGCCCATGCACACCATCCCTGCACGCCTGCACGAAATTGACCGCAACCGTCCCGTGGCCTGCCTGTGCCACCACGGCGGTCGCAGCATGCAAGTAGCCGGATTTTTGGAGCACCACGGCTACAACGTGATCAACGTCTCGGGTGGTATCCATGCCTGGGCCGCTCAGGTGGACCCGACCATCCCAACTTACTGATTCGCCCATAAGAACGCACTTTTCCGACCAAAGGAAGCCTCATGAAACTGCGCCCCCTTCATCTCTCTCTGGCCCTGGCATGGGCCGTTTCAGGCTCTGCCCAAGCGCAAAGCTT
>CAZPTM010000139.1:0-4849 GCA_964589665.1 uncultured Limnohabitans sp.
TTGTGCAGCTCAAAGGACACATAGGCCAAATGTTCACCACTTGGCGACCAGCTGGGAGAAATGATGGGTTCAGGGCTGGTCAAGGCTGTACGAGCACCCTCTCCATCAGCATCAGCCACCCAGAGGTTGTAACGGCCCGCAGACTTCGTCACGTAAGCGATACGTGTGGCGAAAACACCGGGTGTACCCGTCAATTGCTGAAAAATCCAATCGGCCATCCGATGTGCCGACAGGCGCAAATCACCAGACGTCACCGTGTCCTTGAAGGTGGACTTTTCCTGCCCGGTGACAATATCCCACAAGCGGGCGCGAATGTCGTAGCGACCATCAGCCAAACGTGTCATGCTGCCAGCCACCAATGCATCCGCACCACGCTGGCGCCAGGCACTGGCGTCTGGCATCGTCAACTCATCGAGCTGAACACTCAAAGGATCGAGTCCTTGAAATTGTCCGGAACGCTCGAGGTCGGCCTGAACAATGTCAGACATTTTTTGTGGTGCTGCAGACTGCCCGCGCAAAGGCACCAACACCACCGGTATACGGGTCATGCCAACTCCGGTCACCTCCACACGGAACTGTGCGTGCGCAGACAAACCCCACATCAAAGCGCCCGTCAGCGCCATCCAACGCAAAAAGATAAAGAAAAAAGAACGATGGCTCATGGATACCCGACCCTGCTACTTGGAAACAATCGCTAGGGGGTGATCCTACACCGTCCCTGCGGCGCTACGTACAATTAGCCTCAAAATGGAACCGTCTTCTAACTCAGTCGCGCCAGGCTCTCAGGCCAGCATCCGCCAGCGCTTGCACAAGCTGCTGCCTTACTTTGGCTGGCAAAAGGGCGTGTGGGCCATGGCCATTGCCGCCACAGTCGTTGCTGCAATCACAGAGCCTTTGATTCCAGCACTGTTTCAGCCTTTGCTGGACAAGGGGTTCAATGGACAAGCGCTGCCCTTGTGGAGTATTCCCCTCACCGTATTGGCTCTTTTTGCTTTGCGTGGACTGGCCCACTTTACAGCGCAATATGGGCTGTCTCGCATTACCAACGACGGCATGGAAAAGCTGCGTGGCCAGCTCTTTGAGCGCATGCTGCGTGCGGACCTGAGTCTGTTTTCGCGCCAAAGTGCCAGCGCCCTGTCAAATACGGTTGTTTACGAGGTGCAGACTGGCGCCCAACAACTGGTGTCAGCAGTCATTGGTTTGAGCCGCGACGGCCTGACCCTGGTAGCCTTGATCGGCTACCTGTTTTGGCTCAACTGGAAACTCACTTTGCTGGTGTTCACCGTGGCTCCGGGCCTGAGCTGGATCATGCGCGTGCTGTCGCGTCGCCTGTATCGCCTCACACGCGAGAGCCAGCAAGCCACTGACGACCTGGCCTATGTGGTTGAAGAAAACGTTCTGGCTCACCGCATGGTTCGTTTACATGGGGCACAGCAGCATCAGCTCGATCGCTTTGCCGGCCTGGCCAAGCAACTGCGCCGCCTGGCGATCAAATCCACCTCGGCCTCGGCGGCCATGACACCACTGACCCAGATGATGGCCGCCCTGGCCTTGTCACTGGTGCTCACGATTGCGCTGATGCAAAGCCAAGGGGGCAACAGTCATGCCACGGTGGGCAGCTTTGTGGCATTCATCACCGCCATGCTCATGCTGGTGGCACCCATTAAGCGCCTGGCCGATATCACCACCCCCATCACCCGTGGCCTGGCCGCGCTGGAGCGTGGTATGAACCTTTTGCGCGACATCCCCCTCGAAGCCCAAGGCGCGCACCATGCAGAGCGGGCCCAGGGTAAGCTGCAGTTCTCTCAGGTGCAGGTGCGCTTCAACGAAGACGGCCCTGCGGCCCTGAGCGATGTGGATTTACTGGTCAAGCCAGGCGAGACGCTGGCCTTGGTCGGCACCTCCGGGGCAGGCAAAACCACGCTGGTCAATCTCCTGCCGCGTTTTCTGCACCCCAGCAGCGGTCACATTGAACTCGATGGCGTGGACATATCCGCCTGGAACCTGGACAGCCTGCGCGCCCAAATGGCCATGGTCAGCCAGGACGTGACCATGCTCAATGAAAGCATTTTGAGCAATGTCTGCCTGGGCCAAAAACCTGATCGTGCACGTGCAGAGCATGCCCTGCGAGCAGCAAACCTGTGGGAACATGTACAGCAACTGCCTGCTGGTCTGGACACCGTTCTGGGCCACAACGCCAATCAGCTCTCTGGCGGCCAACGCCAGCGCCTGGCCATCGCCCGTGCCTTGTACAAGGACGCACCTGTCCTGATTCTGGACGAGGCCACATCGGCCCTGGACAACGCTTCCGAGCGCGCCGTGCAGGAAGCCTTGCAGCGTTTGATGGTCGGTCGCACCACGCTGATCATTGCCCACCGTTTGTCCACCATTGAACATGCCGACCGCGTCGTGGTCATGGAGCGTGGGCGCATTGTGGAACAAGGTGCGCCCGCCGCCCTGCTGGCACAAGGAGGGGCCTATGCCCGTTTGCACCAACAAGGGCAGTGGGCACAACCCGATGACAGCAACGCCGCCTGAGCGCCAGCGTTACAGCAACACAATGTCGTAACGGTCGGGCCCCAGCGCGGCATCAGCCTGCAAGGAAATCGGCTTGTTAATGAAGTCCGACAGGCCAGCCAGATGCTGGCTTTCTTCGTCCAGAAACAAATCTATCACCGCCGGGTGTGCCACCACACGGAACTCGCGCGGGTTGAACTGACGCGCCTCGCGCAAAATCTCGCGCAGCACATCGTAGGCCACCGAGCGTGGTGTTTTGACAATGCCTTTGCCTTCGCAACTGGGGCAAGGCTCGCACAGCATGTGCGCCAAAGACTCACGTGTGCGCTTGCGGGTCATCTCCAGCAAGCCCAGCGGCGAAAAGCCGCCCACCATGGTCTTGACCCGGTCGCGGGCCAGCTGTTTTTTCAGCTCGGCCATCACCGCCTCCTGGTGATCCGGTCGCCCCATGTCAATGAAGTCAGCAATGATGATGCCGCCCAGGTTGCGCAACCTCAGTTGCCGTGCAATGGCTTGCGCGGCTTCCAGGTTGGTTTTGAAAATCGTGTCTTCAAAATTGCGCGCCCCCACATAACCACCGGTGTTCACGTCCACAGTGGTCAAGGCCTCGGTCTGGTCAATGATCAGGTAGCCCCCTGACTTGAGGTCCACCCGTCGCCCCAAGGCACGGGCCACTTCATCGTCGATGGCGTACAGATCAAAAATCGGGCGCTCGCCTTTGTACAGCTGCAAACGCTCAGCTGCCTTGGGCATGAATTCCTTCGCAAAGGCCAGCAAGGCCTGGTGCTGCTCGCCAGAGTCAATGCGAATGGACTGCGTGGCTTCGCTCACCATATCGCGCAGCACGCGCTGCAGCAAGGTCAGGTCCTGGTGCAGCAAGCTGCCTGCTGGGTGACGAATCGCGGCGTCCTTGATGCGTGCCCAGGTCTTGCGCAAATAAGCAATGTCGTCCTGCAGCTCGGCATCGCTGGAGTCTTCGGCATTGGTGCGCAAAATAAAACCACCGCCCTCTTGCCCCACGAGACCTTGCACGCGTTGACGCAAGGCATCGCGCAACTCAGACGGGATTTTTTGCGATACCCCAATGTGGTCATCCTGCGGCAAAAATACCAGATGCCGACCGGCAATGCTGATCTGTGTCGACAGGCGCGCGCCCTTGGTGCCAATCGGGTCCTTGATGACCTGCACCATCAGGGACTGCCCCTCGAACACCTGCTTTTCAATCGGCACCAGCGGCTGACCACTGCGCGCCTGTGACGGTGGCTCGCCTTCAGCGTGGCGTTGCCAGACATCGGCCACATGCAAAAACGCTGCGCGCTCCAGGCCAATATCGATGAAAGCGGACTGCATGCCTGGCAGTACCCGGGCCACTTTGCCCAGGTAGACATTACCCACAATGCCCCGCTCCAGCGAACGCTCAATGTGCAGCTCCTGCACCGCGCCGGACTCCACCACGGCCACGCGCGTTTCCTGCGGCGACCAGTTGACCAAGATGTCTTGCTGCATGCTCACTCCTGCGTGCTCAAAGCTTAACGCCCACAGCCCGCAGCAGCGTGGCCGTTTCGTGCAAAGGCAGACCCATGATGCCCGAATAACTGCCCCGAATTTGGCTGATGTAAACCGCCATCAAGCCCTGGATTGCATAAGCACCCGCTTTGCCCATGGGCTCCCCACTTTGCACATAAGCGCGAATTTGCGCGCTCGTCATGGGGGCCACACGCACCCAGGACTGTGAAACTGCGGCGTGACGCGTACGACCGTTCTGAACAGCCACAGCTGTCAACACGCGATGCACCTGGCCCGCCAGTTGGCTCAGCATGCGCTGCGCATCTTGTGCGTCCTCGGGTTTGCCCAGAATGTCTCGCCCCAAAGCCACCGTGGTATCGGCGCACACGATCACGCCCGCAGGCAACTTCAAGGCTTTGTGACGCTGTACAGCTGCGTCAAGCTTGAGCGCTGTCACGCGCTGCACATAGGTCAGAGGCGATTCACGCCCCTTCACCACCTCCAGGGCTTCGGCGTCTAGGGCCGGGTCGGGCAAGAGCACCTGGGCCTGCACCCCGATTTGCTCCAGCAACTGTTTGCGGCGCGGACTTTGGGAGGCCAGGTAAATCATGTATTCACTCTCGGTGGTAAGGATGGTTGGCGTTGATGGACCAGGCACGGTAGAGCTGCTCGATCAGCAGCACCCGTGCCATGGCATGCGGCAGCGTCATGTCTGACAAGCGCACGCGCTCGTGCGCTGCGGCCTTGAACTCGGGGTCCAGCCCGTCCGGGCCGCCAATGACCAGGGCCACATCGTCGCCCGAAAGCTGCCAGTCCTTCAGGCGCT
>CAZPTM010000140.1:0-4847 GCA_964589665.1 uncultured Limnohabitans sp.
ATGCGTTAAGCTAACTGATACTAATTGCTCGTGCGGCTTGACCCTATAACTTTGACCAAAGCGTCAAGGTTGTTATGCCAAGTTGACGCATTCAAAATACCCCAAAGCTGATTTGCTCTATGAATTCGCCGTGTTGACCCCCAGGTCAGCACAGCAACAAGTTATGCCTGATGACCATAGCAAGGTGGTACCACTCCTTCCCATCCCGAACAGGACAGTGAAACGCCTTAGCGCCGATGATAGTGCGGATTCCCGTGTGAAAGTAGGTCATCGTCAGGCTCTTACAGCACAAAACGCCCCATCAAAAGATGGGGCGTTTTTTTTGATTCTTACTTATTCGTGCCAATCATGGTCTGTTGATCAGCAGCTCGCCTTGCATATCCATAGCGCCTGATTGACACAACTCGCCCAGTAGTTGCTCAAACCACTCGCGAAAGCTGTAATCAGGTCCCAATTGCAGATGTAAACCCATCAAATACGGCACCGTCTGAGCCCACTCTACGAATGGTGAGAGCTCGATCGAGCCATATTCTTGCAATTTGAACTTCACAAGCACTTTGCTGGCGTAGCGCGCATGCTTGTCGGGGTGCGTTCGGAAACTCGCCAGCCGTGATCGTGCGAAGCTCAGGGCAGAGTCAAGATCCGTAAAGAGATTTCCGTGTCCAGGGATCACCACAGAGGGTGACAGCTGCTCAATCAAATCGAGTGTGTCGGCAGCAGCTGAATAGGCTTCAACGCCATCGAGCTCAGGGAAAATAACGCCAAAACCTTTTTCCCACAAGGCATCACCGGATATCAAAATTCGGTGTTCAGGGCAAAAAAACATCATGGCGTGTGTGTCATGCCCGGGTGCGGCATAGACCTGCCAGTTCGTACCTGCCCAGGTACAGGTTTGCTTGTCAAGCAAATGTCCATTCACTAGAAATGGAGGGCATTGTTGACCCGTCATGTCAAAGGTCAGTGCATCCGAGTTCCACTGGCTGACATCAAGGAACTGGCCAGGAGGAATCAGCGTTTTCACGCCTGGATGCGCCAGTTGAATGGTGGAATTGCCTCCACAGTGATCACTGTGCAAATGGGTATTGATCAACAGATCCAGGTTGCGGCCACACAAGGCTTGATCCAGCAAACTCAGGGTCATGTCAGCGTGCGTGCTGTAACCGCTGTCGATCAGTACGGTTTGCTCTGCATTGTGCAGAAAGACATTGTTGGCTGAAAGCCAGTCGCGCTGAAAAACAGTAATGCCCGCAGGCAATGAAACAGAAAATGACACAAGAGGGTCCTTGAATGCCATCACATTGTGCGCAATTCCTGCTCATGTTGCTCATCACAGGCGACAGAGCTTGCGTCACAAAATGTAAAGTGACGGCAGGTAACGTTAATTTGAAGGAAAATACGGGTAATCCCTATGATTCTTCATCGTTTACACCGCTGGTTAACATCTCTCCTCCCTGAGCGCAGTCAGGGTGAAGGACGCCCTGGACGGCGTTCCTGGGTGCCCATACGCGAATTAGCGCCTAGACACCGGCCGCGCATTGAAAAGCATTTGTTATCCCTTTCATCCAATGATCGGTATTTGCGGTTTGGTTATGCAGCCAATGATGATCAAGTTCGGATGTATGTCCAAAATTTGAATTTTGGGCGTGATGAAATTTTCGGAATTTTCAACCGCAGGCTTGAGCTTGTGGCCATGGCGCACCTGGCTTATTCCGTAGATCCGCAATGGCGCAGCTGTGGAGAATTTGGCGTGTCGGTCGCGTCGCAACAAAGGGGACGCGGTTTGGGGCAGCTCTTGTTTGCGAGAGCCGTGCGTCATGCGCAAAACGAAGGTGTGAGGATGATGTTCATTCACGCCCTCAGTGAAAATGCGGCAATGCTCAAGATTGCTCGCAATGCAGGCTCACGTGTCGAGCGCGATGGTTCAGAAAGTGAGGCCTACCTCACACTACCGCCGGCCACCATGGATAGCCGATGGAATGAAGTGATTGACGAACACATCGCCGAATTCGACTACCAGCTCAAATTGCAAGCCAGTCAATTTCGGAAATGGTTGGGTATGCGCGGCAAGGATGAAACCCTGGACAAGGACTGAATCTGTCGCCTTGTCACAAGGCGGTGATTGAAATCCGCTATGCTTGAGCTGTTCTAACAACGGCTGTTGCCAAGTACACTGTGTCAGACCCTTATCCTGCGCGCCCTTCAGACAAGGAAGACAAGCGCGGCCTGTTGCAGAAAATCGCTGAATTCCTGCACCCCAGTCCCGATACCAAAGACGAATTGATCGATTCCTTGGTTCAGGCACAAGACAACGACATCATCAACGAAGAGAGCCGTCGAATGCTCGAGGGCGTGATCCGCATGTCAGACATGACGGCGGGCGATGTGATGGTAGCCGCTGCAAAAATGGATTTGTTGTCTATCGATGCTCCTGCAGCGACGTTGCTCAACCAAATCATTGATACGGGTCATTCTCGCTTTCCCGTGTATGAGGGGGAGCGTGAAAACATTCTGGGTATTTTGCTGGCCAAGGACATGCTCAAGCTGCAAAGGGCACCCGAACTCAACATCAAGGCCCTGCTGAGACCCGTGGTGTTTGTGCCTGAGAGCAAGAAGCTTAACGATCTGCTGAAGCAATTTCGCGATCACCGCCAGCACATGGCGATGGTCATTGATGAGTTTGGCCGCATCGCTGGCCTGATCACCATTGAAGATGTCCTCGAGCAAATCGTGGGCGATATCGAAGACGAGTTCGATATCGAACAAGATGAGGGCGACATTTTTTCACTGGCCGACCAGACCTTCCGCATCAGTGGCGACACTTCCCCAGAGCGGGTCATGGAAATCCTCGGCGTCGACGTGCTGGGCGCCTTGGGCGATGATGATGTGCACGAATTCGACACCATTGGTGGCCTGATTGCGCACGAAATGGGACATGTACCTCGTCGAGGCGAGAAATACACCCTGGCTGGACTGGATTTTGTGGTTCAGCACACACGTGCCGGGGCGGTACGTTGGTTCAAAGTGTCGCCCGCAGTCCAGGATGTCGGCACTTAAGTCCAATCTTCCCTTCCTGCGTCTGATCTGGTTGACGGCGCTGGGGCTGGTGCAGGCTTGGGCCCTGGCCTGGCCGGGCAATGGCCAAGCATCGGGGGTACTGCAATGCGTGGCGGCCGCTTTATGGCTGCAGCAGTTGTGGACGTGTAAGCACGACTTGGCAGCTGTGGCCAAAACCACCTTCTGGTACGTGAGCGCCTGGTTGTTGGGCAGTTTCTGGTGGTTGCACATTTCCATGTACCAGTACGGAGGATTGCCCGCCTGGTTGTCAATGCTGGCATTGGCGCTGTTGGCTGCCGCCTTGTCCGTGTTTTATGTCGCCATGATGGTGCTTTGGGCGCGCTGGTGTGCGACGCCAGGCAAAGCCGCTCCTTGGTGGAGCGCGTTGTCCCTGGCTGCGGCCTGGACCTTGGCTGAGCTGATGCGGGGCCAATGGTTTACTGGGTTTCCGTGGGGCGCTGTGGGGTATGCGCACGTGGACAGCTGGCTTGTCTCCTGGGCGCCTTGGCTGGGGGTGTATGGCATGGGCGCAGTGGCCTGGCTGCTGGTGGCCCTGTGGGTTCAGCGCAAGGAAAGACCGGGTGCCTGGCGCCGCATGGCCGCAGTGTTGCTGGTGACTGCTGTTTTGGGGCAAGTCAATACGACATGGACGCAATCGGCAGGTACGCAGACGGTGACCTTGTTGCAGGGCAATATCGCCCAGGATCAAAAATTTGAAGAGCAAGGGGGTGTGCTGGAGGCTCTGCGCTGGTACGGGCAGCACCTGCGCTCCAGCACCACAGCTTTGGTGGTGACGCCAGAAACGGCCTTGCCTATGCTCAAGTCCTCTTTGCCACCCGGCTACACCCAGGCGCTGAGCGATGCTTTTCCAGAAGGGGGTACGCGCGCTGCGCTGGTGGGACTTCCTGTCCTCGATCAAGGCGCTTACCGCAACAGCCTTGAAGCTTGGGGCGGTGACCAGCCCTACCGCTATGACAAACACCATCTTGTACCTTTTGGCGAATTTGTCCCCAGCCTATTTGAATGGTTCGTGAAGATGATGCGCATCCCCTTGGGCCAGTTTGCGCGTGGCCCCGTGGATGCGCCCAGCTGGACTTGGCAGGGGCAGCGCATTGCGCCCAATATCTGTTACGAAGACGTGTTTGGTGAAGAGTTGGCGCAACGCTTTCGTGTGGAGAGCGAGGCGCCTACGGTGCTAGTCAATGCGAGCAATATTGCATGGTTTGGCGATACGGTCGCCATTCCACAGCATCTGAACATTTCACGCATGCGCGCCCTGGAGCTGCAGCGTCCCATGCTGAGAGCCACCAATACGGGGGCGACAGCGATCATTGACCATCAGGGCCGGGTGCGCCAGGAGTTGCCCCCCTACCAGCGCAGCACTTTGCAAGGCGAATACGAGGGGCGTACAGGGTTGACGCCCTACGCGCGTATGGCCGCACGCTGGGGACTTTGGCCCCTGTGGTTGCTATGCGCGGTTATTTTGCTGGGCAGTGCCGTGCGAAGAAGAGGCACTGCTGGCGCGTAAAATCGAGCGTTTGCGCATGTGGACGCAACACCATCTCACCGCACAGTCGGTTTTGTCGCTATGTTGACTTTCCAGCAAATCATTCTCAAGTTGCAGCAGTACTGGGACGCCCAGGGCTGCGCCTTGCTCCAGCCCTACGACATGGAAGTCGGCGCGGGCACCAGTCACACCGCCACCTTCTTGCGCGCCATTGGCCCCGAGCCCTGGAAGGCCGCCTATGTGCAGCCCAGCCGCCGCCCCAAGGATGGCCGCTATGGCGAAAACC
>CAZPTM010000141.1:0-4839 GCA_964589665.1 uncultured Limnohabitans sp.
CGTGCGCCGGGCGTGCTGCTGCGTTTTGGCGGGCACGCCATGGCCGCGGGCTGCACGATTGCCGAAGAACACTTTGAGCTCTTCGAGCACCACCTGGCGCAGATCGCGCAAGAGGGACTGGATGCCGCCACCTTGCAGCGCCGTCTGGACACCGATGGCCCCTTGCCTGCCGAGTTCAGGCGAGCCGATGTGGCGCAACTGCTGCAAGCTCAGGTCTGGGGCCAGGGCTTTGCCGCGCCTGTCTTCAGCGAAAAGCTGGAAGTGGTTTCACAGCGCCTGGTGGGCGAAAAACATTTATCCATCAAGCTGCGCCATCATGGACAGCTGGTCGATGGCATCTGGTTTGGCCGCAGCGACCCGCTGCCTGCACAGGCCCGTCTGGCCTACCGGCTCGACACCGATGAATGGCAAGGCCAGCAGCGTGTGCGCTTTGTGATCGAGGCAGCGCAAGACCTTTAAGCGCTGCAGGCCTTGCAGGTGCCTCAGGCCAGACGCGCCTTGAGTGCCTGCGCCACGGGTGCGGACACCAAAGCCGACACATCGCCACCGAGCTTGGCAATCTCGCGCACCAGCGTGCTGCTGATGTGCTGCACACTGGCGCTGGTGTGCAAAAACACCGTGTCCACCTGCGGGGCCAGGTGGCGGTTCATGCCCGCCATCTGGGTTTCATAGTCGTAATCGGTCAAGGAGCGCAGGCCGCGCACAATGACTTGCCCACCCTGTTCGCGCACAAAGTCCACGATCAGGCCCTCAAACGGCAGCACCCGCACATTGGGGCAATCGGCCAAAGCGGCACGCGCCTGCTCCAGGCGCTGGTCCAAGGTGAACAGGGTGTTTTTGTGGTGAGCGGCGGCCACCGCAACCACCACCTGGTCAAACATCAGCGCGGCACGGCGCACCACATCTTCGTGCCCCAAGGTGAGGGGGTCAAAGGTTCCTGAGTAAACGGCGGTCACAGAGCGGGCCATGCGGTGTTCTCCTGCGGGATGAAACGATTATGCAATGCGCTGCAGCAGGTGCGCATGTACCGCGCCAGCCTTCAGGTGCTTGTGCACCGACAGGCCCAGCGCTTGCAGGCCTTCGTCCGTCCAGGCCTCTGGCGCCTCCAGGTACACCCAGCCACCTACCGGCACGCAGCGCGTAGCTTGCTGCAAGGCGTGTTTGAACATGGCCTCCCCACCGGAAAACGGGGGATCCAGAAACACCAGATCCGCGCTTTGGGCTGGCCAGCTGGCCAAAGCCGTCAAGGCATCGGAGCGTTGCACTTTGACCTGTGTGGCCTTGAGTTGCTCCACATGCGCGTTCAGTTGTTGCACCAGTTGCGCGTCCAACTCAATGAGCACCACTTGCTGCGCACCGCGCGAAGCGGCCTCAAGCCCCAGCGCGCCAGTGCCTGCAAACGCATCCAGACAGACCCAGCCCGTCAAATCCTGACCCAGCCAGTTGAACAGCGTCTCGCGCACGCGATCGGGCGTGGGACGCAAGCCGGGTTTGTCGAGCACACGCAGACGCGTTCGGCGCCACACGCCGCCCACAATGCGCACCTCGTGGGCGCCACCGACCGCACGCGGCGATTTGGCAGCGGGGCGGGCTTGGGCAGCAGATGATGATCGGGAACGAGCCATGGCCGCAAGTGTACGGGCTGCAGCGCAAGGTCGGCCACAAACATGACTTGCGTCAAACTTTGCCCAAATCCAGCTTGGCGTCTGCTGCCGTCACCGCTAGATTGGAGGCATCGCTTTTTAAAAAGAACGGAAAACCATGAGCACCCCACAAGACGACGCCCCTATTCCCCATTTTGAACAATGCCACGTGGGTATCCTCGCTCAACTCGAACGCATGGGCCAGCTGCCGGCCCTGCTGGCGCCTGCCCAGCTGGCGCGCCACATTGCCCAGCAGTCATTGGCATTTTTTGACAGCGGCATGTACACCCACCACAGCGAGGAAGAAGAAGAGCTGTTCCCGGCTGTCCGCGCCAGCGCCCAAGCAGGCCCCGAACGACTGCGCGTAGAGGAACTGATCAGCCAGCTCACCCACGAACACCGCGGTCTGGAAAAAACCTGGAAGCAATTGGAGCCCGCCTTGCGCAAAGTGGCCAAAGGCCAGGACACCGAGCTGGATACCGCCTTGTTACAAGACCTGGTGAACCGCTACCACACCCATGCGCAATTGGAAGAGCAGCAGTTCCTGCCCCTGGCCGAAACCATTTTGGGCCGCAGCGACCACCGCATGGCAGCCTTGGGCATGTCGCTGCACATGCGCCATGTGCCCCGCTTTGTGATGCACATCTGAGCCTGTGCTCGGCTCCTCTTGGTGCGTGATACCGTAGCCCTTGCAGGCATTTCATAAAATGCCTGATCTGCGGATCACCCACCATGTTCAGTTTCTTCAAGAAAAAATCCCCCTCGCCTGCCGAGCCAGCAGCTGTCGATACCGTTGTGCCAGCGTCTGCTGAGGCTGCGGCGCCCCCCCCCGAGCGGCAGGCATCTGTCGATTCGGCACCGGCACACATCACACCTACAGCCGAAGCGCCGCGCAGCAGCTGGCTGCAGCGCCTGAAAAACGGTCTGCGCAAAACCGGTTCGTCCATCACCACCGTCTTCACTGGCACCCAGATCGACGACAACCTCTATGAAGAGCTGGAAACCGCCCTCTTGATGGCGGACACCGGTGTCAAAGCCACAGAACAGTTGCTGGCCGATCTCAAGCGCCGCGTCAAGGACGCCAAGGCCACCGACCCAGCTCAGGTCAAAGGCTTGCTGATGGACGCCATTGCCGACATGCTGGCGCCGCTGCAAAAGCCTTTGGAAATTGGCGCACATCAACCCACCGTCATCATGGTGGCGGGGGTCAACGGCGCGGGCAAAACCACCTCGATCGGCAAACTCACCAAGCACCTGGCCGACAGCGGCGAAAGCGTGCTGCTGGCTGCTGCCGATACCTTCCGCGCCGCGGCCAAGGAACAGCTGGCCGTCTGGGCCGACCGCAACACCGTCGAGATCGTCAGCCAGCAAGGCGGCGACCCAGCCGCCGTGAGCTTTGACGCTGTGACCGCTGGCCGCGCTCGAGGCAAAGGCGTGGTGCTGGTGGACACCGCAGGCCGTCTGCCCACCCAGCTGCACCTGATGGAAGAGCTCAAAAAGATCAAGCGTGTGGTGCAAAAAGCCGACGAGTCCGCGCCACACGAAGTGCTGTTGGTGATCGACGGCAACACCGGGCAGAACGCGCTGGCGCAGGTCAAAGCCTTTGACGAAGCCTTGCAACTGACGGGCCTGATCGTCACCAAACTGGACGGCACCGCCAAGGGCGGCGTGCTGTGCGCGATTGCCCGCGAAAAGCCGATCCCGGTGTACTTCATCGGCGTTGGTGAAAAGCTGGAAGACCTGGAAACCTTTGACGCCCGCGAATTTGCACAGGCACTTTTGTCATGACCCACACCACACCCCCTACCGAGCCACGCCTGACCTCCCTCTCCCACGGCGGTGGTTGCGGCTGCAAGATCGCACCGGGCGTGCTGGCCAACATCCTGCGTGGCACCTCGGGCCTGCCCGTGCCGCCCGAGCTGCTCGTCGGCATCGAAACTGCGGATGACGCTGCCGTCTACCAACTCAACGACGAGCAGGCGCTGATCGCCACCACCGACTTTTTCATGCCCATCGTCGACGATGCGTTCGACTTTGGTCGCATTGCCGCCACCAACGCCATCAGCGATGTGTACGCCATGGGCGGCACGCCCATCATGGCGCTGGCCCTGGTGGGCATGCCGATCAATGTGCTGTCGCACGAGACCATTGGCCGCATCCTCGAAGGCGGCGCGAGCGTGTGCAAGGCGGCAGGCATTCCCATTGCAGGTGGCCACACCATCGACTCGGTCGAGCCTATTTATGGCCTGGTGGCCATCGGTCTGGTTCATCCCAGCCGCGTCAAACGCAATGCTGACGCGCGTGCGGGCGATGTGCTGGTGCTGGGCAAGCCTCTGGGCGTGGGCATCCAGTCTGCCGCGCTCAAAAAGAACGCCTTACCCCCCGAGGGTTACGCGCAAATGATTGCCACCACCACCCGTCTGAACACCCCCGGCCCGGATCTGGCACGCATTGACGGCGTGCACGCCATCACGGATGTCACGGGGTTTGGTCTGGCTGGCCACGCGCTGGAAATGGCACGCGGCAGCGGCTGCACTGTGCACATCGACTGGAACAAGGTGCCCCTGCTCAGTGGCGTGCGCGAGCTGGCCATGCAAGGCATGGTGACGGGAGCGTCGGGACGCAACTGGGCGGGCTACGGCCAGGACGTTCAGCTGCCACCTGGTTTCATGCCGCAGGACCAGGCCTTGCTGAGCGACCCGCAAACCAGCGGCGGCCTGCTGGTGGCTTGCAGCCCGGACAGCGTGGAGCAGGTGCTGTCTACCTTTGTGGCCCACGGTTTTGATCGGGCCAGCGTGATTGGCAACATCGTTTCGGGCCCGGCTCAGCTCCAAGTTGCAAGCTGAATGGGCCCGCCCGGCCAGCCGTAACCCCTTGTCACGACAAGGTTTTCCTGAATTAGCACTCTTCGCTGATGAGTGCTAAAATAGGCACATTGAAAGGAGTTCTGGAATGACACATCAATCTGGTTCCCTGTCCACCGCGATGACTCTGCGCAGCCCTTGGGCTGTGGTGCCCTCTTTGGGCCACCTTGACGCCTACATTACGGCCGTCAACCGCATGCCAATGCTCACCCTTGAGGAAGAGCAGGAGGCTGCCCGCCAACTCAAAAACAACGACGACCTTGAAGCCGCCCGCAAACTGGTGCTCTCGCACCTGCGTCTGGTGGTGTCCGTGTCGCGCCAGTACCTGGGCT
>CAZPTM010000142.1:0-4704 GCA_964589665.1 uncultured Limnohabitans sp.
GCCAGCGGCGTCAGCCTTGGCTTTCACGGCTTCGTTCTTGGTCTTGTCGTTGTAGAACTGGATGCGGCCGTCGCCGTTCTTGTCCTGGAACTTCAGCAGACCCGTGGTTTCCCAACGCTTCATCCAGTCAGGACGAGATTCGTAGGTGATGCTGGACTCAGGCGCAAACAGATCGCCACCACCTTTGACAGCGGTGTTGACGGTTGCGTGCAGGTTCAGCTTGGCCATGGCGCCAACAGCAGGAGCTGTGGTGTACAGGATGGCAATGAAGATCAAGGCCCAGCCAGCGGATGCACGTGCGTCTTTCACCGAAGGCACGGTGAAGAATCGCATGATCACGTGGGGCAGACCAGCCGTACCGATCATCAGAGACAGGGTGTACATGAACATGTTGAGCATGCTGCCCGGCATCTGTGTCGTGTACTTACCAAAGCCCAGATCGGTCACCACTTGGTCCAGTTTGCCCAACATGGTCATGTCGGTGCCCTGGAAGTGACCACCCAGACCCAGCTGAGGCAGAACGTTGCCCGTCAGCTGCAGGGAGATGAAGATCGCAGGCACGGTGTAGGCCAGAATCAGCACAATGTACTGAGCCACCTGTGTGTAGGTAATGCCCTTCATGCCACCGAACACGGCGTAGGCAAACACGATCGCCATACCGATGTAGATACCTGTTGAGCTGCTCACGCCCAGGAAGCGGGAGAAGGCCACGCCCACACCGGTCATCTGACCGATGATGTACGTCAGCGACGCGGTCAGCAGACACAGCACAGCCACGGTAGAGGCCGACTTCGAATAGAAGCGGTCACCAATGAACTGAGGCACTGTGAACTTGCCGAACTTGCGCAGGTAAGGAGCCAGCAGCATGGCCAGCAGCACGTAGCCACCGGTCCAGCCCATGAGGAACAGCGCACCGCCGTAGCCCATGTTGGCGATCAGACCCGCCATGGAGATGAAGGAAGCGGCCGACATCCAGTCAGCAGCCGTGGCCATGCCGTTCAGACGCGGACCGACGTTACCGCCAGCAGCATAGAACTCGCTCGTGGAGCCGGCACGGGCCCAGATGGCGATGCCGATGTAGAGCGCGAAGCTCAAACCGACCGCCAGGTAGATTGTGGTTTGCAGATCCATATATCGTCTCCTCAGTCTTCGTGAACATCAAATTCACGATCGATCTCGTTCATACGCTTGGCGTAATAGAAGATCTGGATGATGAAGATGTAGATAGCGCCCTGTTGGGCGAACCAGAAACCCAAGGGATAGCCCCCCAGGCTGATGCTGTTGAGCATCGGGGCAAGCAGGATGCCGGCGCCGAAGGAACACAAGAACCAAACAATGAGGATGTTCCTCAACAGTTTGACTGTGGCGTTCCAATAGGCATGACTTTTGTCTTCCATTTGAATACCTCTCAAAACGTTATGACTCCCAACAAAACAGCTGTTGGATCGACACACGCTACGGAATCTTCCGTATCGGTAGGGCGGACTGTGTTCATGCCAGCTTACTGATTTCTGAACTTATGCCCCTCTGTCGTGATTTTCCTGGCATTTCGAGGGAAAACACTTAGGTAAACATCACGCCCAGCTACATACGCTAGGGGCAACCACCATGAATGCACCACTCTCTTTTGCTCAATTCAAGATCCGTGTTCGGCGCCTGACGATGCTTTTGCTTTGCATTTGGCTTTTGGTCATTGCTTTGCCCGCGTTCTATGCCCGCGAATTGAGTCAAAGCTTGCCGGGCTGGCCTTTGCATTACTGGATTTCAGCACAAGGCGCCTTGCTGCTTTTCCTGACTCTGGTGGTGGTTTATGCCATCCTGGTCAATCGATGGGAGATGCGGGTTCAGGATCAACGGCAAGAGTCGGCATCCAGTCTGGATTGAATCTTGAGCCAGACTTGTCGTCTGGACTCGGTGCTCGCCTGACTCCACTGCGCAATTTCTGGCAACGTGCGCCAACAACCCCGGCACAAACCGTTTTGCTCGTCCATGCTGCATATCGATTGGCACGGAGAGGGGACGGGCATCCATTCGTCCGCCCCAAGCACCTGTTGAGCCCGCGCACTCAAACGCTCAACGACATCCATTTTCGTTTTCCTTGAACAACCCTGACCTGTGGCCCACATACGACAGGCGGATTCTGCCCTTTATCTTTCTTCTTTTTGTACACATTTATCCTAGCAATTTTCGATTTGTTGTGTAAACCACTCATTTCATGAGGATTTAACAATTTTTTCGACACTAGGGATTACCACTTGTCGAAGTGTGCATTTCCTCAAATACAATCACCGTTGCCTATTTCAATGCCAGAATGAGGCTTTCAGGAAGGTTTGCGCCTTCCTTTTTTTTGTCCACATGCAAGCGATCGCGTATGCTATGCGCATCCGACTACAACAACGCTGCCCATCGTGACAACTGCCCGCAGGACACCGCGCAAGAGATCCCCCTCTTCCACCCCTTCTTCTGCAAACGAACCTTTGCACCATGGCCAGGTTTTGCGACAGTTTCGCATGTTGTTCAATGCGGTGCGCAGGCATTTTCATCGCCTGGAAAAGCAGGCAGGCATTGGCGGAGCCAACGTTTGGGCCTTGAGTCTGATTGAACAACATCCCGGCATTGGCGTGTCCCGCTTGGCAGAGATGATGGATATCCACCAGTCCACCGTGAGCAACCTGTTGCGCTCGATGATCAAGTCGGGCCTGATCCACACGGAAAAATCTGCCAAGGACCGCCGGGCTGTCGAAATCTACGCGCTCCCCGAAGGTTTGAAAATCCTCAAGCGCATCTCCGTGCCCTACGAAGGCGTGCTGCCCCGCGCCCTCAGCGAGATCGATCTGCAGACGCTTGAACGCCTGCACAAGGACTTGCAGCAGTTGATTGACCGCATCGATATCGACGAAAACGCTGCTCAGACCCCGCTGGCCATGCTGTGACACTCGGCAACCCAGGTCAAATCACAGCTTGCGTTGAGCCCCATTGGGCAGCGTGGCCGAGTCCTGCCATACCCCTTCACGAAACCAACTGTCGCCCTGCAGATATGCGCGCAGCATAGGCAAAGCATCCTGCCCCCAAAACAGCTTGTCATCGACCCGGATGCTCGGCACGCCAAACACGCCCAAAGCAATGGCCTCGTCCGTGTTGGCTTGCAAGGATTGCTTGACTTCAGCACTTGTCGGATCACGCTGTGGTTTTAACTGAAGGCAGAGTTGCCCGAGACGATCAGCATCTGTCGCTTCCAGAGCGCTGCACCAGACATGACGAAACACCTGTTCACAAACCGCTCGACCCGGCGTTCCCGGTGCATCGCAAGCAAGCGCCAGACGGAGCAAGGCCAACGGATTGAACGGGTGTGTCGCTGGCAACTTAAGGTCACACCCCTGTTGTCGCGCCAGCCACTGGACTTGGCGATAGGTCCAGTCACGTTTGCCAGGGATTTCGGCCGGTCCCAGCTGCCCATGGTGCTTGAGCAAACCCGCAAACAACACAGGTTTGTAGACCACCTGCACATCGAGGCCCTCCAGCGCCTGAGGCAAGGCGTCAAACGCGAGCCAGGCGTAGGGCGAGATGAAATCCAGATAGAAGGTCAACGTTGTCGGCGTGTGCGTCATGACGCCTCCACCACATCGGCTACCGGCGCGCCAGTCAATCGCTTGAGGTCCTCGGGTGCCAAACAAAACACTGCATGAGGATGCCCTGCTGCAGCCCAGATGCTCTCAAACCGCCAAAGATCCTCATCGATCAACGTGACTGGCGCCTTCAGGTGCGCCACAGGCGACACACCGCCAATCGTGAAACCTGTATGCGCCTTGACGAACTCCGCATCCGCACGCCCCACTTTGCCCACCAAAGCCGAGACTTTTTTCTCGTCCACACGTCGATCACCCGAAGTCACCACCAAAACAGCGACCGCATCAGACTTGCGCTTGAAGATCACGCTCTTGGCAATCTGCCCTAATTGCACACCCAGGCCATCAGCGGCCTCTTGCGCTGTACGCGCTGCATCATTGAGCATGACTGGCGCATGCGGGTGCGCCGCTTCCAGCAAAGCTGTGGCCACCCGTTGTACACCTTCGGGCAAGGCATGGAGTTCCGATCCGCACATAGGTCTCAAGCCTTGCGTTTGTTGAGAATGGCCGTGGCCACGCGCGACTGTGGTGCACGACCCAAATAGGCGCTGATAAGCGCCCCCGTATCCACCAGGGCATCCAGGTCGATGCCTGTGTCGATGCCCATGCCTTGCAACAAAAACACCACGTCTTCCGTGGCCACGTTGCCGGTGGCGCCTTTGGCATAAGGGCAACCGCCCAGACCGGCCACAGAAGACTGGAAATTCCACACCCCCATCTGCAAGGCAGCCAGCGTGTTGGACAGGGCCTGGCCATAGGTGTCGTGGAAGTGGCCGCTGATGTGGTCCACGTCATAGTGCTGCAAAGTCGCCTCGATGGCGCGCCGCACCTTCAGCGGTGTGCCCACGCCGATGGTGTCAGCCACGTCGACACGCTGCACGCCAATGCCTTTCATAAGCTTGGCCAAATAAGCCACGCGCTCTGGTGCAATCTCGCCCTCATAAGGGCATCCTACGGTACAGCTCATGGCCCCGCGCACTGCGATGCCCGCAGCCAGCGCCGCTTCGACCACAGGCGCAAAACGTTCGATGCTTTCGGCGATCGAGCAGTTGATGTTTTTCTGACTGAACGCCTCGCT
>CAZPTM010000143.1:0-1122 GCA_964589665.1 uncultured Limnohabitans sp.
AGAATCACATAAGCGCCTTGCATGCTGCTGTTGCGCATGGCTGTGGCTTCGGTCAGGGCCGCATTGGCGTCAAACAGGGGCTTGGCGTCGTAGACAGGAAATTGCGTAGGCAGATGCTCGTGGAAGCGGGTGTCCTGCGCCACGATCACGGTCACAGCGGCACTTTGCACCTGGGGCACGTTGCCGGGCATCAGCGCGGGCAGCAGCTTGGCTTTGGCTTCAGTGCTTTTCACGAACACATAGCGTGCAGGCTGGGCGTTGAACGCCGTGGGGCCCCACTTGAGCAGGTCATACAGCTGGCGCAAGGTATCGTCAGAAACGGGCACATCCTTGAAGGCGTGCACGGTACGGGCTTGACGAAAGAGTTGGTCGAGCGCGGTGTCGCTCAGGGCAGAGAAGGTCATGGGAGGTACTTATGGGTTTGGAAACACTGCACTGTAACCAACTTCCTGGCCCGTTCACAAAGCCTGCATCTGGCGGGTGATTTCGTCCAAATCATCGACCAGGGGCAAGGCGTAACGGTTGCCCTGGCGCAGGGATTGCAGCAGCCGTTGAGCCACTTCGGGTTGCGGTGTTACCGGCCCCAGAAAGCGCACTGTACCTGCTTCGGTGATCAACAAGGTGGGAAAGTTTTCAACGTCGAGGTCACCCAAAAGGTCAGCGTGGGTTTCCACATCAACCCAGACCCACTGCGTGTCAGGCGTGGTTTGCGCCTCGACAAAGGGCCGGTAATCCCGGCACACACCGCACCACTGGGCGCACAACACGTGCACACGCCAGTGGCTTGGGGCTTTAGGCATCGGCAAAAGCGCGTTCGATCACAAACGCGCCCGGCGTGGTGGTGTTGCCTTCTTCCAGGCCACGCTCTTCGCAAATGCGCTTGAGGTCGCGCAGCATACCGGGGCTGCCGCAGATCATCACGCGGTCTTCGGCCGGGTTGAGTGCGGGCACGCCCAGGTCGGCAAAGAGCTTGCCGTTTTCAATCAGGTCGGTCACCCGACCCTGATTTTTGTAGGGCTCGCGCGTCACCGTGGGGTAGTACTTGAGCTGAGCGGCAATCATCTCGCCCAAGAACTCGTGCTTGGGCAGCTCTTGGGTGATGTAGTCGTGGTAGGCCAGCTC
>CAZPTM010000143.1:1222-4701 GCA_964589665.1 uncultured Limnohabitans sp.
TGCTCTTCGTAGTTGGCGCTGGCAATGGAGTAGGCGCGCAGCAGGGGTTTGCCCGTCTCGCCGCGCAGGCCAATCATGGTGAAATGGCCGTTGGAGAAGCGCAGCGCCGTGTCACGCGTGGTGGTAAAGCTGAACAGGCGATCGGTCCAGTGGTGAACGCTCAACACGCGTTCTTCAAGAAAAGCACTCATGAGTTTTGGATGGCTGCTACAGGCCCGGCACAGCCCCAGGCCCGAAAGGGAGAACAGAAGGTTGCTACAGTTACGGCTGAAAACCGCGACAATGGCGTTCACGCAAACTGCGAAAGAGCGGCATTGTGCTGCACATTCCTTCCAACTGGAAATACAGAAATTCTATATCTGTATAACCAATGCTTCTTAAGATAGATCAAGGCACAACGACCATGGCACGTACTGTTCAATGCATCAAACTGGGCCAAGAGGCCGAAGGTCTGGACTTTCCTCCCTACCCCGGCGATCTGGGCAAGCGCATCTGGGAAAACGTGAGCAAACAGGCCTGGGCCGACTGGCTCAAGCACCAGACGATGCTGGTCAACGAAAACCGCCTGAACCTGGCCGACCTGCGCGCCCGCCAGTACCTGGCCCGCCAGATGGAAAAACACTTCTTTGGCGAGGGCGCGGACGCTGCCCAAGGTTACGTGCCGCCTGCCCAGGCCTGATTGGATTTGCAGCCCGCAGCCCAGCCCCCTGTTCTCTGGGACGAGACGGGCACACCCCGCAGCACGCTGTTTGACGATGTTTACCGCAGCCGTGGCTTTCATGGCGCAGACCGGGGCTTGCTGCAATCGCGGCATGTGTTTTTGCAGGGCTGCGGCCTGTGGTCACCACAGGGTGCGCCCACCCTTTGGCAAGGCCAGCAACAGTGGCATGTGCTGGAAACCGGCTTTGGCCTGGGTCTGAATTTTCTGGCCACCTGGCACGCCTGGAAACACACTCTTGACCGCCCGCAGCGCCTGTTTTTCACCTCCATTGAAGCCTGGCCTGTCTCGGCCCAGGACATTGAGCGCAGCACCCAGGCTTGGCCCGAACTGCAGCCTCTGGCCACCGAACTGGCCCAGGCCTGGCGCGGCCTGATGCCTGGCATTCACCGCCTGGTGTTTGAAGGCGGCGCCTTGCAACTGACGCTATGCATTGGCCCAGTGGACAAGATGCTGCGCGAGATCGACGTGCCCGCCAACAGCGTATTTCTGGACGGTTTCAGCCCCGACGTGAACCCCCAGATGTGGGAGCTGCACACCCTCAAAGCCGTAGCACGGTTGTGCCAAGGCGGCTCACGCGTGGCCTCGTGGTGCGTCAAACGCGGTGTGCGCGAAGACCTGGCGCAATGCGGCTTTGCGGTCGAGCGTGCCGATGGCCTGCCGCCCAAAAGCCACCGCTTGCAAGCCACGTTTGCGCCAGCCTGGACACCGCGCACCAAGTTGCGTTCGCCCCTGCAGCGAGACCCCTCACCCAAAACCGCCTTGATTTTGGGCGCAGGCTTGTCGGGCTCAGCCGTGGCCTGCAGTCTGGCCCGGCGCGGCTGGCAAGTTCAGGTGCTGGATGCGGGCAGCGGTCCGGGTGCGGGCGCCTCTGGCTTGCCTGCGGGCCTCACGGCACCGCATGTCTCGCCTGACGACAGTTTGCTCTCGCGCATCACCCGTGCGGGCGTGCGCGCCACACTGCAACGCTGCAAACAATTGCTGCAAGTCGGCGCAGACTGGCAGCCCACCGGGGTGCTCGAGCATCGGGTCGAAGGCAAACGCGCACTGCCCGAAGGCGAGGCCTGGCCAGCCGCCGCACACGAGTGGAGCACGCCCGCCACAGCCAAACGCATCGCCCAAGCCGGCCTGCCCGCACAAGCGCAAGCGCTTTGGCACGCCCTGGCCGCCTGGCTGCGCCCGCGTCAGCTGGTGGCGGCGCAGTTGGCCACACCTGGTGTGCAGGTGCAGTGGAACACGCGCGTGCACACCTTGCGCCGCTGCGAAGGGACTTGGCAAGTGCTCGATGCAGCAGGCCAGGTATTGGCCGAAGCCTCGGTGCTGATCGTGGCGGGCGGGTTTGATACGCGGGCATTGCTTGAAAACACCGCGCTTTCGCCGACCATTCAACTGCCACTGAACCCTTTACGCGGGCAGATCAGCATGGGCGCACTCGACGCGCTGCCCGCTGGCTTGGTGAAGTCTCTGCCGCCCACACCGGTCAATGGTCACGGCAGCTTCATTACCGGCGTGCCGCTGCCTCCAGAATTTGGCGGACAAGCGGGTTGGTACCTGGGCTCCACCTTCGAGCGCGCTTGCCCGCAAGCGGTGTTGCGCGAAGAAGACCACGCCGCCAACCACCAGCGCCTGGCCACCCTACTGCCGACCTTGAGCGAGCCCATGCGCACTGCGTTTGCACCCGGCCAGGTCATGGCCTGGGCTGGCCTGCGCTGCACCCTGCCCGATCGCGTCCCGGCAGTGGGTGCGGTGGACTGTGAACAGTTTCCAGGCTTGATGGTCTGCGCCGGCATGGGCGCACGCGGCATCAGCCTGAGTGTGCTCAGCGGAGAATTGATCGCAGCCGAACTGGAAGGCGAGCCCCTGCCGCTGGAGCTCGCTCTGGCTCAGCGCTTGATGGCCGGACGCTTCAACGCCACAAAAACCAAAACGGCCAAGGCAATACCCAATGCATCGGCCGCCCAGTCGGCCCATTCGCCATAGCGCCAGCCTGTCCAGGCTTGTACCAACTCAAGCGCACCACCGTAGATCAGCATGCCCAGTGCCACGCGCGGCATGCGCGTGGACCAGATCAGCAGCGCCCAGAAACTGAGCACCGCAAAGCCGCCCGCATGCTGCAACTTGTCCCACAAACTGAACACGGGCAAGGTGAGGTAGCGCACCGGCAGCAAGGCCACGATGGTGCCGGCCGTCATGGCCATCCACCACAGCACCATCGCCCAACGACGAATCACTTCATCGCCTCAGCCGGACGCATGGATTTCACATACGCGTCAGTCGGCTGGTAGTTCTTTCCATCGGCATAGCGCCATTCGACCATCGAGCCCTTGCGGCCGCGCACATCGAGCTTGCCCACATAAGCACCCATGGTGGACTGCTGATCTATGGCGCGATACTGCGCGGGGCCAAACGGCGTGCTGAACTTGAGGCCACGCATGGCTTTGACGAGTTTTTCACTGTCCACGCTACCGGCCTTGCGGATGCCCGCAAAAATGGATTGCATGGTGGCATAACCGACCACCGAACCGACCTTGGGATTCTCGCCCCAGCGCTTGTAGTAACTGGCCGCAAACGAGGCATGCTCCGGGTTATCCAGCTGATCCCATGGGTAACCGGTGACAATCCAGCCCTTGGGCGTTTCGTCCTTGAGCACATCCAGGTACTCCGGCTCGCCAGAGAGCAGCGACACCACCGGTGTGTTGGGGAACACATGGCGCTGGTTGCCCTCGCGCACGAGCTTGGCCAGATCCGCACCAAAGGTCAC
>CAZPTM010000144.1:0-4597 GCA_964589665.1 uncultured Limnohabitans sp.
ATGGTGAACATAACCCCTGCCGCCCCCAGGTCCGAGCGCACCATGCGCTGGACGCCAGCGGACAAGGCCACATCAGCGTGGGCAAAGCCTTTGTGAACGCGGTAGCTGATAGCGCGGTCGTTGTACAGCGATGCGAACACCTCTTTCATCTTGTGCAGTACATCGTCAATGCCCACCACGTTCAGAAAAGTTTCCTGCTGGCCTGCAAAAGAAGCATCTGGCAAATCTTCAGCAGTGGCAGACGAGCGAACCGCAAACGAGGCCTCGGCATGACCACCTTGCAAAGTGATGAAGGCTTCGCGAATGGCTTTTTCGAGGTCGGCAGGAAAAGGCTGCGCTTCCACCATGGCACGGATTTCTGCGCCAGCAGCGGCCAGCGCGCGCACGTCTTCGGTGTCCAGCGCATCGAGCTTGGCGTTGATACGGTCGGCCAGCCCATCGAATTTCAGGAATTCGCGGAAGGCGTGCGCCGTGGTGGCAAATCCCGTAGGGACTTTGACGCCAGCGGGCAGCTGGGAAATCATCTCGCCGAGGCTGGCGTTTTTGCCACCGACGATTTCCACGTCGGCCATTCGCAGTTTTTCGAAAGGAACGACCAAAGCGGTCGCTTCAAACAGGTTGGACATAAGAGACTCCAAAGTTAAAAAACCGGGCTCCTGGCCAAAGACACACCGCTGTCATTGTTCTGGTGTGGGATGCGTCACGCCATGGATAATGGTTTCATTTTAGGGTGCAGCCCTGCCCCATCACCTGAATTTTTCTCAAAATGAGCCTGCGCACCGTTTTTTTTGTGTCTGACGGCACCGGCATCACCGCCGAAACCTTTGGCAACGCCATCCTGGCCCAGTTCGAAATGAAGACCCGCCATGTCCGCCTGCCCTTTGTGGACAGTGTGGACAAGGCCCACCAGGCCGTACGGCAAATCAACCACACCTGCGAGCTCGAGGGTGCCAAGGCCCTGGTCTTCACCACTTTGGTGAACATGGAAGTCCTGCAGGT
The DNA here is from genome assembly GCA_964589665.1 of uncultured Limnohabitans sp. Taxonomy (GTDB): domain Bacteria; phylum Pseudomonadota; class Gammaproteobacteria; order Burkholderiales; family Burkholderiaceae_C; genus Limnohabitans_A. The sequence goes on from CAZPTM010000144.1 coordinate 1,000, forward strand.
CATCAAAGACAACTGCAAGGGCATGCTGATGGACATGTTCGGCACCTTTGTGCACCCGATCGAGCAGGAGCTGGGCATCAAGTCCCACCACCGGGTGGGCCGCTTTTCGGATGTGAGCAAAAGCAAGGAATATCACGACCGTATCGAGGCCATCAACTTCTCGCTGGACCACGATGACGGCCAATCCCACCGGGACCTGGAAGGGGCCGATGTGATTTTGGTGGGCGTCAGCCGCAGTGGCAAAACCCCCACCAGCCTGTACCTGGCCATGCAGCATGGTCTCAAAGCGGCCAACTATCCGCTCATTCCCGAAGATTTTGAGCGTAGCCAGCTGCCCCCGGCCCTGGTGCCTTACCGTAAAAAGATTTTCGGCCTGACCATTCAGCCCGAGCGACTGTCAGAGATCCGCACCGAGCGACGCCCCAACTCGCGTTATGCCAGCCTGCAAAATTGTCGCCACGAAGTGGCTGAAGCTGAAGCCATGATGCGCCGCTCAGGTATCCGCTGGCTCTCCACCACAACCAAGTCGATCGAAGAGATCGCCACCACCATCCTGCAGGAAGTCAAGCCCGACCGGCTGATTTACTGAGGCAGCCTCAAGCCTTCAAGGTTGCGGCAATGCGCTCAGCGCATGCCTGGGCTTTGGCCGCATCGCGGGCTTCGACCATGACACGAACGAGAGGTTCGGTGCCACTGGCGCGAATCAACACCCGGCCGTCCTGGCCAAGTTCAGCCTCCACCTCGCGGGTCGCCTGCTGCATGGGGGCATGGCTTTTCCAGTCAAACCCGGGCTGCAAGCGCACATTGATGAGGGTTTGCGGGAACAAGGTCACGCCATCCAGCAATTGCGCCATGGTCTTGCCGCTGGCCACACAGGCGCTCAGCACCTGCAGGGCGCTGACCAAACCATCACCTGTGGTGTGCTTGTCCAAGACCAACAGGTGGCCCGAGCCCTCGCCGCCCAGCAACCAGCCACGCTCGGCCAGCATCTCCAGCACGTAGCGGTCGCCCACCTTGGCGCGCTCAAAGGCCACACCCAGTTCACGCAGTGCCACTTCCACGGCCATATTGGTCATGAGTGTGCCCACGGCACCGGGCACCTGCTCGCCGCGGCTCAAGCGCTCACGAACCATCAGGTACAGCAACTCGTCGCCGTTGTAGAGGCGCCCATGTGCATCCACCAGTTGCAAGCGATCGGCATCGCCGTCCAAAGCCACGCCCAAATCAGCACCATGGGTCTTGACCGCCTCGACCAAAGCTTGGGGATGTGTAGCCCCCACCCCCTTGTTGATGTTCAGGCCATCGGGTGCGCAGCCAATGGCCACCACATCGGCGCCCAACTCATGAAACACTTTGGGCGCAATGTGATAGGCCGCACCATGCGCAGCGTCTACCACTATCTTGAGACCATGCAGGGACAGTTGGTTGGGGAATGTACTTTTACAAAATTCGATGTAACGGCCCGCAGCGTCGTCCAGACGTTTGGCTTTGCCCAGCTGCGCAGCGTCCACCCACACAGGCACTTCATCCAGTGCCGCTTCCACATCCAGCTCCCAGTCATCGGGCAACTTGGTGCCTTGGGCGCTGAAAAACTTGATGCCGTTGTCTTCGTACGGGTTGTGGCTGGCACTGATCACCACGCCTAGCGATGCGCGCTGCGCACGCGTCAGGTAGGCCACAGCGGGTGTGGGCACCGGGCCCAGCAGCACCACATCGACCCCGGCAGAGTTGAAGCCGGACTCCAGTGCACTTTCGAGCATGTAGCCCGAAATACGAGTGTCCTTGCCGATCAACACGGTGGGGTGCTTTTCATGACGCTTGAGCACTCGCCCTACCGCATGCGCCAGTCGCAGCACAAAGTCGGGAGTGATCGGGCTCTGACCCACGGTACCGCGAATGCCATCGGTGCCAAAGTAACGACGCGTCATGTTGATTCCTGTTTTGATGTTGTTCTGATTTTAATGATCCTGCATGGCCGACCATAGGGCCAGTGCCTGCACCGTAGGTGCCACATCGTGCACCCGTACAACACGTGCTCCACGCTCCACACTGAGCAAGGCCGCCGCCACACTGGCCTGCACGCGTTGCAGCGGTTCGGGCACCTGCCCTTTGAACACACGCTCGGCCAGTACCGCACCCAAGGTGGATTTGCGCGACCAGCCCACCAGCGTGGGGCAACCCAGTGCATTGAATCGAGCGTTTTCACGCAGCAGCGTCAAGTTCTGGGCCACGGTTTTTCCAAAACCAATACCGGGATCAAGCGTCAAGCGTTGGCGAGCCACACCGTGGTGATCAGCCTTGGCCAAGGCTTGCTCAAAAAACATCTGGACCTGCTTCAGCACATCGCCCTGCATAGGTTCAAGCTGCATCGAGCCGGGCTCACGGTGCATATGCATCAAACACGCACCCGCGCGAGGATCGGCACGGAGCACCTCCCATGAACCGGGATGGCGTAAAGCCCAAACGTCGTTGATCACATCCGCACCCCAAGCCAATGTGGCCTGCATCACTTCGGGTTTGTAGGTGTCAATCGACAAAGGCACATTCCAGCGCACCAACTCCTTGACCACAGGCTCTAGACGTAGCAACTCTTCTTCGAGTGTGAGGGCTGGTGCACCCGGGCGGGTAGACTCCGCGCCCAAATCCAGCATGTGCGCACCTTCGCGCAGCAGCTGCTCTGCGTGGCGCAAGGCCTGCGCGGGCGCGTTATATACCCCACCGTCCGAAAAAGAATCCGGAGTCAGGTTAACGATTCCCATGACTTTGGGCTCGCTCAGGTCAAGGTCAAAACGGCGGGTCGTCCAGATGGCACTCATGTTGCTGCAAAGAAAAACGGGGCCGAAGCCCCGTGATCATGAAAGGTGGCATCAGGCTGCAGTAGGCGCAGCATCCGGGCGCACAGACGGGGAGCCGCCTTGCCCACCACCGCCGGAAGACGGTGTACGTGGCGTCCAGTCTTTGGGTGGTTGCGGCTCGCGCCCCGCCATGATGTCGTCGAGTTGCTCAGTGTCAATGGTTTCCCACTCCAGCAGCGCCTTGGCCATGGCGTGCATCTTGTCGCTGTGCTCTTCGATCAGGCGACGGGCCAGACCGTATTGCTCGTCGATGATGCGCCGCACCTCGACATCGACCTTTTGCATGGTCTGCTCGCTCATGTGCGTGGTCTTGGTGACCGAGCGACCCAGAAACACTTCGCCTTCGTTTTCGGCATAGACCATCGGGCCCAACGCATCGCTCATGCCATAGCGCATGACCATGTCGCGGGCGATCGATGTCGCGCGCTCGAAGTCATTGGAAGCACCCGTGGTCATCTGATTCATGAAGACCTCCTCGGCAATACGACCACCGAACAGCATGCTGATCTGATTGAGCATGTACTCGCGGTCGTAGCTGTAACGGTCTTTTTCGGGCAGGCTCATCGTCACACCCAGGGCGCGACCACGCGGGATGATGGTGACTTTGTGCACCGGATCGCACTTGGGGAGCAGCTTGCCGATCAGGGCGTGACCTGCCTCGTGGTAAGCCGTGTTGCGGCGCTCTTCCTCGGGCATGACCATGCTCTTGCGCTCAGGACCCATCAGGATTTTGTCCTTGGCCC
>CAZPTM010000145.1:0-4456 GCA_964589665.1 uncultured Limnohabitans sp.
CCAAATTCACAATTTGCGAGCCCTTGACCCCGGTATCGGGCTCAATCTCGTAGCGCGTAATGACCGGGCCAGGCGCAGCCGCCACCACCCGCACCTTGACGCCAAAGTCCGAAAGCTTCTTCTCGATCAGGCGACTCGTCATCTCCAGCGTTTCTGGAGACACCGTTTCTTGCTTGCCAGCCATGGCGTCCAGCAAATCAACCTGCGGCAACTTGCTGTCGGGCAACTCGTTGAACAAGGGTTTTTGCTTTTCCTTGGTCACACGCTCGCTTTGCTGCACCTGGGCCACCGGCGCTTCAATCACCACAGCGGTCTTGGGCGCAGGCACCACCACAGGCTCCAGATCCAGCTGACCTTCTGGCGCAGCCAACGTATCCACATCCAGCATCGGCTCAACCGGCTGAAAGTGACTGGCCACCATTTCGCGCTCACGCAAGGCCTGCTGCCCCATGGCCAGATCTTGTTCAATCTCCTTGCGATGCTCGCGTGCACGCAGCAAGCGGTCAATGCGCTCGCCAATCTGCTCAGCCCACTGCCCCCAGGAAAAACCAAACACCCATGCACTGGAGACAACCATCACCCCCAGCGTAAACAAAGCACTACCCGTAAAGCCCAGCCAATGCTCGCCCAACTGCCCAAGCACCAAGCCCCAGGCCCCGCCAGCTTGCCCCGGCATGCCCACATCCAGGCGATACAGGCGCGACCACTCCAGCGCCGCACTGGCAGACACCAGCAAAAGCACACCCACCAAGGCCAGCGCCTTGGAGCGATGCATTCTTGCCGGCAGCAGACCGCCACGTGGCATCTCGCCGCTGTGCAGCCAACGCTGAAAACTACCCACCCACAAGCGCAACACCGCCAGCACCAGCCACCAGGCCGAATAACCGAACAGGAAATACGCCAGATCGGCAAACCAGGCCCCCAGGCGCCCCACCCAGTTGTGGGCTTCAGCCTGCGAACCGGTGGTGGACCAAGCCGCATCGACCGGACTGTGACTCATCAACGCCAGCATGGCCAACAACAAAGCCACGCCAGTGACCAGCAAAGAAATCTCTTGGGTAAAGCGCCGCCAGCCGCTGACCGGCGTAGCCGCAGCGCCCGGAACCTCTCCCGAACCAGTAAGGGTGTGCAAGGAATAACTCATGTCTAGGCGCAAGCTTACCCGATCAGACCCCGGCATGACCTGAAACAAATGCGGACTTGCCAGGCTGCCTACAATCGAGGCATCGCTTGCCCCCTGCCGGGCCTGTTTTTTCACCCAGTTTTAAAAAGTTTTGCCATGAGCGCTACCGCCCAACACGCCAAAGTCCTGATCCTCGGCTCCGGCCCCGCCGGCTACACCGCCGCCGTGTATGCCGCCCGCGCCAACCTCAACCCCCTGCTGATCACCGGCATGGCCCAAGGCGGCCAGCTGATGACCACCACCGAAGTGGACAACTGGCCCGCCGATGTGCACGGCGTACAAGGCCCCGAACTCATGCAGCGCTTTCAGGAACACGCCGAGCGCTTCAACACCCAAATGGTGTTCGACCACATCAACGCGGTGGACCTGTCCAAGCGCCCATTTACCCTGACGGGCGACTCGGGCACCTACACCTGCGACAGCCTGATCATTGCCACCGGCGCCTCCGCCCGCTACCTGGGGCTGCCCTCTGAGGCCGAGTTCCAGGGCCGCGGCGTCAGCGCCTGCGCCACCTGCGACGGCTTCTTCTACCGTGGCGAAGTTTGCTGCGTGGTCGGCGGCGGCAACACCGCCGTCGAAGAAGCGCTGTACCTGTCCAACATTGCCAACAAGGTCTACCTGATCCACCGTCGCGACAAATTCACCGCCGAGCCCATCATGGTCGACAAGCTGATGGCCAAAGTTGCTGAAGGCAAGATCGAGCTCAAAACCCACCGCACCCTGGACGAAGTGCTGGGCGACGCCAGCGGCGTCACCGGCGTGCGCCTCAAAAGCACCCAGGACGGCAGCACCGAAGACGTGACACTCAAAGGCTGCTTCATTGCCATTGGCCACACGCCCAACACCGACATCTTCAAAGGCCAGCTGGAGATGGAAAACGGCTACCTCGTCACCCAAGGCGGCCACAAAGGCTTTTCCACCCAGACCAGCGTGCCCGGCGTGTTTGCTGCAGGCGACGTTCAGGACCACGTCTACCGCCAGGCCATTACCAGCGCCGGCACCGGCTGCATGGCTGCCCTGGATGCCCAGCGTTTCCTGGAACAGGAAAACGGCTGATCGCCAACCCCCTTCAATTTTCGCTATAATGGTGAGCTTTGCTGCGTTTGCCTGCCTTTGCTGCAGGGTTTACAGGCGCAGTGATCTGGGTTACCGCCACCCATCCTGGCGAGGTGAGGCTGGAGCGCCTGGTCATTGCAAACTTGCAATCACCGTTCGGCACCGGCCGTTTTGACAATACTGGAGTGTCCTCATGGCACGCGTCTGTGACGTAACGGGCAAGAAGCCCATGGTCGGGAACAACGTTTCCCACGCCAACAACAAAACCAAGCGCCGGTTCCTGCCGAACCTGCAATACCGTCGTTTCTGGGTCGAGAGCGAAAACCGTTGGGTGCGCCTGCGCGTTTCCAGCGCTGCCCTGCGCCTGATCGACAAAAATGGCATCGATGCCGTGCTCGCAGACATGCGCGCTCGCGGTCAAGCCTGAACCTTCTAAGGAGCTAACACCATGGCAAGCAAAGGCGGACGCGAAAAGATCAAGCTGGAGTCCACGGCCGGTACCGGTCACTTCTACACCACCAGCAAAAACAAAAAGACCATGCCCGAGAAAATGGCGATCATGAAGTTTGATCCCAAAGCTCGCAAGCACGTCGAGTACAAGGAAGTGAAGCTGAAGTAATTCGGCATCACCCCAACAAAAAAGCCGCTGAACTTCAGCGGCTTTTTTATTGGCCCCGCATCCAGCGAGGCCTGTTCAACCAACAACCGATCAGGCAGTGCGGGTACGCACCGAACGCAGCTTGGTCGAGAATTCACGCAGCGCAGCAATACCGCTACCCTCGGCACGCTTGCACCAGGCCTGCAGGTCGGCAGCCAGTTGTTCGCGTGACTCGTTTGTATTGAGCCAGATCTGGCGCAGCTCTTCGCGCATCTGCACCATCTTGTCCAAGGTCGGGCTGGCAGCGCGGGCCTTGGCCAACTCGGGCACAGCTTCAAAAGGCACTTTTTCCGCGTCGCGGTGCAACCAGCGGCTGGCCGCACCCAAGACCTTGGCGTCGCTCAGCTTACCCGCTTCTTGAGCCACCACCGTGCGCAGGCCACGGGCGTAGTTAGCCATGACTTCGTAGCGGTTGGCGATCAAAGCTTCCAGTGTTTTTTCGTCGGCCACGGGGCGCACATCGCCATAGGCCGCTTTGGGAGGCGTCTTCTTGACTGTGGCCAGGCCCAGCTTGCTCAGGATGCTGATGTAGAGCCAGCCAATGTCAAACTCGTAAGGCTTGACCGACAGCTTGGCCGAAGTGGGGTAAGTGTGGTGGTTGTTGTGCAACTCTTCACCACCAATGATGATGCCCCAGGGCGAGATATTGGTGCTGGCGTCTTGCGCCTCAAAGTTACGGTAACCCCACCAGTGGCCAATGCCGTTGATGATGCCCGCCGCCGTGATCGGGATCCAGGCCATTTGTACAGCCCACACCGACAGACCAGCGATACCGAACACCAGCAAGTCGATGATCAGCATCAGGCTCACACCCAGCGCAGAGCGGCCGGTGTACAGGTGGCGCTCAATCCAGTCGTTGGGCGTGTTGTGGCCGTAGCGCTCCAGCGTTTCCTTGTTCTTGGCTTCGGCGCGGTACAGTTCGGCGCCTTTCCAGAACACGGTTTCGATGCCGTACACCACCGGGCTGTGGGGGTCACCCTCGCGCTCGCATTTGGCGTGGTGCTTGCGGTGAATGGCGGTCCACTCCTTGGTCACCTGGCCGGTGGTCAACCACAGCCAGAAACGGAAGAAATGCGCAGGAATGGGGTGCAGGTCCAGGGCGCGGTGGGCCGAGTGACGGTGCAGGTAAATCGTGACGCTGGCAATGGTGATGTGCGTCAGGCCCAAAGTGATGAGCACAACCTGCCACCAAGCCAGGTCAAACAGACCATGGCCCAACCATTGCAACAGCGCATTGAAAATATCGGAATCAGCAAAAATCAAGGCAATACCTTTACAGAACACCGCAAAAAGCGGTCAATTTGCTGATTTTAAGTTTTTCGCCCCCCGAGCGCCAGTGCTTTAAATCAAACCTTTTCCCAAACGGCCGCAAAAAAGCCGTCCGTGCCGTGGCGGTGCGACCACAAACGCAGATAGTCGCCATTGGCCGTACACAGCCCCTCGGCCCCCTCCACCTTCAGGCGCTGCAGCTCTTGCGCAACCGGCACAGGCTTGAATTGCGGGTGCGACGCCGTAAAGGCCTGGGCAATGTCGTCGTTTTCCTGCTGCAGCACGCTGCA
>CAZPTM010000146.1:0-4445 GCA_964589665.1 uncultured Limnohabitans sp.
CGTTTTTGCAGGTGATGGATTTTGTGGCACCGTGTGTGCCGACGGGGCTTGCTGCCGGACGCCTGGGCAATTTCATCAATGGCGAGTTGTGGGGGCGTGCAGCCTCGGCTGACTTGCCTTGGGCAATGGTGTTCCGTGGGGCCGGAGACATGCCACGACACCCCTCCCAGATTTACCAGTTTCTGCTGGAAGGCTGTTTGCTGTTTGTGGTGCTGTGGCTGTATGCGCGCAAGCCGCGTGCCACGGGGCAGGTGGCTGCAGTGTTCCTGGGTGGTTACGGCTTGCTGCGGTTTGTGGCTGAGTATTTCCGCGAGCCGGATGCATTTTTGGGCTTGCTCTCGCTAGGCCTGAGCATGGGCCAGTGGCTGTGCGTGCCCATGATGCTTGTCGGTGTGCTCTTGTGGTGGTGGGCTGGACGTTCTGCGCAGGTGACGCATGTCTGATCAGGCATCGGTTCACTGGGCGCAAGCAGGCGCTGTAGCTCGGGTGGTGATTGATCGTCCTGCTCGCTTCAATGCGATGACCCGCCAGATGTGGCGTGACCTCAAGCGCGTTTTCACTGAGCTGCAAGACCGAAGCGATGTGCGCTGTGTGGTCCTGCAAGGGCAAGGGGATCACTTTTGTGCCGGCGGTGACATTTCTGAATATCCGGCATTCCGGCACGATTCAGAGCAGCTACGCATCTTCCACGAAGATGAGGTCTGGGGTGGTTTGCAAGCCATCCTGGATTGCGACGTTCCGGTGATTGCGGCCATTCGCGGCAATTGCATGGGGGCAGGCGTTGAAATGGCCAGTTGCTGCGATCTGCGTATTGCGACCAATGAGGCCCGTTTCGGTGCACCCATTGGTAAATTGGGTTTCCCAATGGCGCCGCGTGAAGCTTTACTGGTCGCCGGCGCTTTGGGCGATGGCTTTGCCCGTGCCATGTTGCTGGGGGCGCAGGTTTTCAAGGCCGAGCGCTTGCTGGGCAATGGATTCCTGTGTCAAACGCTTGAGCCTCTGGCTTTTGACGATGCTGTCGATCGCATGACAGAGCAAGTGCTGAGCCTGTCCACACTTTCCGCACGTCTTAACAAACAAACCCTGCGAGCCTTGGCTTCGCAGGGTTTGAGTGAGGACGTGTTGGACCGTGCCTACGATTACGCAGCGCACGCAGAACACCGCGAAGGTATAGCCGCATTCCTTGAAAAGCGCCCGCCGCGGTTTTAACAGGCAGCGGGGCTGGTTTTTTAGCGCAGAACCAGCACAGGAATGTGCGAGTGGGTCAGCACCTGTTGGGTTTCGCTGCCCAGCAGCAAGCGCTTGATGCCTTTGCGGCCATGGGAAGCCATGACGATCAAATCGGCCTTGTGTTTCTTGGCGGTGGCGATCAGGGCATCGGACACAACATCGGACTTGACGACCACGGGCTTGACGGCAACACCTTTGGCGCTTGCGGCTTTGGCCACGGCGTCCAAGCTGGTCTTGGCAGCATCCGCCCATTGCAGCTCGACTTTGGCGATTTCCTGGGTGCTCAGTGGAATGCCGCCTTCAAAGTAGGCTTGCGGATAGCGGGGCACGACCTTGACCGCGACCAGCGTTGCGCCGCAAGTGGCCGCCAGCGAAATGGCGCTGGCAACGGCTTTTTTGGACAGGCTCGAACCATCAGTGGCTACCAAAATGCGTTGGTACATGGCAATCTCCTAAGGAGTTGTGAATGAATGATCACAGATTAGGCGCGCAGACGCTATGCTGTCTTGATGTGCATCAAGCTTTTGTGGGCTTGGTGCCACTAAGGTAGCACACATGACAGATATCACTGGCTCTATGGCGGGAGCACCCCTGACTGTGGCCGACGAGGATCGGCAGGCTTGGCAGTTGCTGGACGACCCCCAGGAGTGGCAAGTCTTCAGTCAATCGACCCCCGGCAAGCCTGAGTGTTGGTCTTCTAGCGTGGTGTTTGAAGGGATGCATTGCGCGGCGTGCGCCATCACCATCGAGGATGCATTGAAGGCCATCCCTGGTGTGCAGGAGGTGCAGGTCAGTGCGGCCAGTCACCGCGGGCGCATCACCTGGAAAGAGGGTGTGACGCGTCCCTCGGACTGGATGACCGCTGCCGCCAAGGCCGGTTACCGAGCTGTTCCCGCCAACGATGCTCACGCCCATGAACGCCGTCGCCACGAAGCGCGGCAAATGGTTTGGCGCGTCTCGGTTGCTGGGCTTTGCATGATGCAGGTCATGATGTATGCCACACCGAGCTATGTGAGCGCGCCGGGTGAGATTTCTCCTGATTTGATCGGTTTGCTGCGTTGGGCCTCTTGGGTGTTGTCCTTGCCTGTCCTGCTGTTTTCCTGCAAGCCTTTTTTTGTCAATGCCTGGCGCGATCTGATGCAGCGCCAAATCAGCATGGATTTACCCGTCGCCTTGGGCATGCTGATCACCTTTGTGGTCAGCTCTTTGGGAACCTTCAATCCAGAGGGTTTGTTCGGTGCCGAGGTGTACTTTGACTCGCTGACCATGTTCGTATTTTTCCTGCTTACGGGAAGGTGGCTGGAACTGCGTATGCGTGACAAGACAGCAGGTGCGCTCGAAGCGGTCATGAACCGTTTGCCCGATCAGGTCGTGCGCCAAGCTGGCGATCAATGGGAACGTGTATCCATCCGAAAGCTGGTCGTGGGCGACGTGATCGAGGTGTTGCCCGGGCAAGCTTTTGCGGGTGATGGCGTCATGGTGCAAGGTCACTCAGAGGTGGATGAAGCCTTGCTCACGGGGGAGTCGCGACCGTTGAGCCGCAGTGTGGGCGATGTCGTGATTGCAGGTAGCCACAACCTTTCAAGCCGGGTATTGGTGCGCATCACGCAAGTGGGCGCCGCGACTCGTTTTGCGCAAATCGTGAACCTCATGGAGTCGGCATCGGTCACCAAGCCGCAAGTGGCGCAGCTGGCTGACCGCTGGGCCAAGCCTTTTTTGTGGGGGGTGTTGATTGCAGCCAGTGCGGCGGCCTGGTATGGCTGGCAAAGCAGCCCGGCCCACGCCGTCATGGTGGCTGTGTCGGTGCTGGTGGTGACTTGTCCGTGTGCACTTTCGCTGGCTACGCCCGCAGCCATGTTGACAACAGCTGGTGCTTTGGCCCGCAGCGGCGTGCTGGTGCGTCGCTTGAGTGCGCTACAACGCTTGACCGAAGTGGACACCGTCATTTTTGACAAAACGGGAACGCTGACGCGTGACGATTTCACCGTTTCGACCATTCATGTGCGTCAAGGCGTTTCGACGACGCAGGCCTTGTTGTTGGCTTCTTCGTTGGCGCGGCAATCCATCCATCCGGTATCGAGGGCTTTGCTGGCCTACGCACGACAAACCCTGCCTGATCTGGGCAGAGTGCTTGAGTCCCAGGGTTTTGAGGAAAAGTCAGGGCAGGGGCTAAAGGCGCAGATCCAGTTGGATGGGGAAATCCTGGACTTGCGTCTGGGTTCGGCAGCTTTCTGTGGCGCCCCTGCTTTGAGCTCGGATCAATTGCAAGTGAGCCTGGCCGATGCTCAAGGCTGGATGGCAACCTTTGAGTTGACCGAGGCTTTGCGAGAGGAGGCAGCCGCCATCGTCAAGTCTTTGCAGGACAAGGGGCTGGATGTGCGCATCCTGTCCGGCGACGGTGTTGCTGCCGTGCAGCGCGTCGCACGTGCACTCCACATAGAGTCCGCACGTGGACTTTGCACGCCCCAGGATAAGTTGCAGCAGTTACAAACATTGCAGGCACAAGGGCACCGAGTTGCCATGGTGGGTGATGGCCTCAATGATGGCCCCGTTCTTTCTGGAGCCGATGTGTCTTTTGCACTGGGGCAAGCTGTGCCGCTGGCCCAGGCGCAGGCCGATTTTGTGCTTTTGGGGGGGCAGTTAGCTGATTTGCTCAGCACCTGGCAGCACAGCATCATGACCATGCGCGTGGTTCGTCAGAATCTTGTTTGGGCCGTGGTGTACAACCTGGCCTGCTTACCGCTGGCTCTCTTGGGGATGTTGCCGGCATGGGCTGCTGGCTTGGGCATGGCCACCAGCTCTTTGGTGGTGGTGCTCAATGCGCTTCGACTTTCCATGAATGCGAAGCAAAAGAATGCTTAATGATTAGAAGTGTGCGTAAGGACAAAGCATGGATATTCTTTACTTGCTGATCCCCTTGTCGGTCGTTTTGGTGTTTTTCATCCTCGCAGGTCTCTGGTGGGCCATCCAAAGGGGGCAATTTGAAGACATCGAAGCAGAAGGTGAACGCATTCTGCGCAACGATTGATATTCATCAAGTGTTTGGAGCTGTAAAGCCCTCACACTCCGACTGTTAATTTGTGTAAATACGAGGTGAAAATGAAATTTGCCAACTCGCAAGCCTCTGCCTACAACGACACCGTTGTTAGACAATTCGCCATCATGACGGTGGTGTGGGGCGTGGTCGGTATGCTCGTCGGCGTCATCGTCGCGGC
>CAZPTM010000147.1:0-4439 GCA_964589665.1 uncultured Limnohabitans sp.
GCCATCTGCTTTGCCGCAACCTTTTGCAGCTTGGTAAGCTGCTTGGGTTTACCCAAGTCCTTGGGGCGGTCCTTGTCCCAAACTTCCTTTGCTTTGGCGTCCATGGCTTAACCCATGTAAGAGCCGCCGCCCAGCTTGGTCTGGTCCTGAATACCCAGCTCAGAATCCTCGCGCACAGATGCAAGCAGCGGGCGAGTCGCGCCACGCGCGCGAGACTTCAGTCGGCCCTGCTCTTGTTGGGCAAACTTCGTTTCTTGCTTCAGTTGCTTTTCTTCTGCTTTGGCTTGCGTCTTCTTTTGCTCTTCAAGCTGACGCGCTGCTGCGCCACCGTCACCGCCACCACCAAATAGGAATCCCATAGTTACACCCTCGACATCATGTAAAAGTCAGAACCATCTGTACCGTAGCGCTCCATCATGCCCTCGATCTTGAAACCCAAGGCGTCTTTCGCCCACCGCACAGCCCTCATGTCATCGCATCTTACAGTCATTTGAACGCGGTGCAAATCAGCCGATATCACTCTGAAATCAATGAACTGCACTGCTATTTTTGTGAGGGTTTTGGCGTAGGTCCGGCTGTCATCGCCAAGCAAAGACCACGCCTCTTCGACGCCAGGCCACAGCGCGGCCGAGCCGAACACGGCAACGGGTTTGCCATACAGCATGGCGGTGTAGGCGTTACCAATGGCAGACTGATATTCCAGCATGGCCTCGGGCGACACGGCCCTGGCCGCGGACAAGAACCCCTCATCGCTTATGTTGAGGTACTTGTAGTGCAGCGCGCTGTACGGCGTCAGGGAAACCTGTGGCGGGACGCTGACATAATCAAGAAAAGACGTCGAACTCGGCATTGGTAATGGTCTGTGCAATCATGGTGCCACTGGGCCGAGGGTTATTGCCTCGGGTCATGCGGTTGTACTCACCGCCACCGAGCATCAGGTAGCCGAATGAGTCGCCAATGTGGGAGTGTTCGTTCTTGTTGGGGGCATCGCGGAAGCGCTCTTGCCCGGCCCCGATGGCCACGCGCCTGAAGTGGTAGCCACCGCCCAGCGCTTTGCGCAGCATCTTGCACTCGCGGTTGACAATCAACCCAGGCTTGCCAGAAACCAGCCGCTGCATAGGGGCGGCCGCCGCCTCGCGCCGGACCTTGAAGTCGTTGCTCGCGGTTGGCTGCGCTCGCAGCCCCAGGGTGCGTAAGAACTCAAACGCGGTCACCTCGTAGATGGCGTCACGGGCCTGGCCGGCAGGGTCGCCCCAGACCATGATCGGGTGATTGGGGTAGCGTGTGTTTAGCTCGGTCAACAGTTGCGTGCCGAACCGCTCCAGCCCCATGTCAAACGTCACGATCTCATGGTGGATCAGCCACTGCCCGTTGGGTAAGCGCTGCCCGATGGTGGCCGCCGGCGTCAAACCAAAGTCAAGGCCGATTTGGATGGGGATATTGGGTTGGACCTCAGTGTCGCCCGACATAATCGAGTCGTCATACTCTGGCCACACAGGCCGGCCCTCTTGCACATAGGTGTATTCGCCCCCGGCATAGCAGCGCACCCAATCCAGGGTCTTGCCAAGCAGCATTTGGGGGTAGTAACCGGCAGGCAGGTTCTTCAGGTTCTCCGCTTTGGGGTTGATTTTCCACCACTTGCTGGCGGCAAAAATGTGATCGTTCGCTTCTGGGTTGTCAGGCAGATCATCCGCGTCCACCGGCACCACGCCGCCTGGCTGCTTCCAGAACTTCCACGCATATTTGCCGGACATTTTCTCTTTTTCGGCCATGCGGTGCCACCAATGATCGTCATCCATGGGGTTGGTGTCCATCCAGATGCCGTGCCAGGTCGCGCCACCGTCGCGTTTTGTGGGATATCGGCCAACCCGGTGGGTCAAACCATCGATCACGGCCTTGGGCAGCTCGCGCGCCTCGTTCACCCACGCCCCAGTCAGCTCCAAAGACAGCAGCTTACGCACATCTTTCGGTTGATCAAGGGCCAAAAAGATGACCTCGCAGTCGATCCCCGCGGCATCCCCGCGGCTTGGCAGCCGGATATGGTGGGTAATGGGTGGCGTCCACAGCATGGGGCCAAACGTAGCCTCGGGGAACAGGTCCAACCAGGTCTTGATCGTCGTGGTTTTCAGCATGGGGTAGCTGTTTCGCACAATCGCAAACCGCGTGTACCGTATACCGTCCACAGGCGAGGGCTTTTGCTCCACCGCTTTCTTCATAATCTTGGCCGCGCACCCATAGGACTTGCCCGACCCCACCGGCCCCATGATGCCCTGCACAAACGCATCGGAATTGAAGAAATCGTAAATCACCGGGCTGGTCCTGAAATCCAGGTTCAACCCCGTGATGGGCACCGACTTGCTCGATTGCTCTTTAGTCTTCGACATTGTCGTCCTTTACATCCACAACCTCGGGCGGCTGCACGTTAATACCAATCACACTGGGCTTGTCCGAGTCATCAGGCGCGTCCAACAACCCGCTTGCCTTGGCCAATAACCGCAGCAACGCAACCTTGTCGTACAGCTCAACATCCAACGTCGAGTTCCCATTTCGATCAGTCCTGACCTTGACGTTCTTGATGGCCGCCAAGGCGTATTCAGGTATCTGGCTGATGGGTTTGATCCTCACATTGCCGTCATCATCCACGGTCATAATGTCCATAATGTTGGTCCTGACCATATTCAACATCTCGTAGCTGATAGCCTCGCGGTTACCCACCAACGTCTGCGACCTCTCCAGCCGACGCTGGATCGAGCGAGTCCCACCCCAACCCGCCACGGTTGGGATTTGTCTGGGCTTTCTATTGCTCGCCATCAGAACGGGATATCGTCATCAAAATCAGGCTGCTTCGCAAACCCATTGGCCTTGGCCTGGCTATGCGCACTCACCCCATTGGTCTGCTGCGGCTGGTTCACCAAGTCACCAATCGACAGGCTCAACCACTTGTCGCCAGCACTCGTTAGCTTGCTCCACGCCGATACCCAACGCACCTCACCGTTAGGCAACATCACCTTGCCCTTGAGCGTGGGGTGGCTGTCAGCCGACCTTTTATCGTTCTTGAACAGCGAACCACTGCCTGGTCTCATCTCATAAGCCATGATTTTCTCCTTTTGGCTAGTCTACAAAATCCACTAAAAAGTGGGGAAAAATTGGGAGGGACCCCCATATCGATACGCCATGGGTGGGGGAGGGTAAACCCTATGTTAGTAAGCGCTCACTATCAAAACCTCCAGAGTGTAAGTACTCACTTCGCATTGCGTCTGGCACCCCAGCGCTCCCTCGCAGCACTCGTACAGCAGCAGGCCAGGGTGTACAAAACCCAAACGCTCGATTGAGGTTTGTACAGAACCTGATTGCAGGGCCTACAAGCGCTTGCAGCAGCCTGTTGATACCCATGCCTACCCCTGCCTGCGTTCGTGGCGTGCTGGCCGTTCTGATGCGTCCTAGGGGTATTCATGTCTTGGCGTCCATGTGCAGTTGCAGGATCGCCTCGGTCATCACGCCCTCGCTCGGCTGCACGCCCTCGGCCGCGAACAGCTCGGTCAGCGTGTCGTATGCCTGATCGACTTCCTCTGGTTTCATTCCAGCTTCTTCAAGTTTTTTTAAATTGGTTGTGCTTAACAATCTAATAACCTTACTTAATGTGTTATCCGTGTTATGTACAACCTCCAGGTTGTGGAATTTTGTACCAGAAGTTGTGAATGGAGCCTGAATTACAACCTCCTGGTTGTGGGTTGTTTCCTGACTTGTCCCCAGCTTGTTCACAGGTTTATCAACAGGCTTCTTCATCTTTGCTTTCATCTCTCGCACCGTTCTGGTTTCTGTCTTTGGCATGGTGTACTCCTTTGGCTGGATCATGGACTTTTGCAGCGCAGCTCGGACCAGCTCTGCGATCCTGCGCTGACCCTCTGGGTCTGGTTGTTCGTTGGCTTCCCTGGCGGCTCTCTCTTGCTCATCCCTGATGGCTGGCGGCCTTGTGTCTTCCCGCGGCCCGCTGGTCAGCGCGATGGCTTCCTCGCCTGTGATGGTTGGGTCAAAGATAACTCGCAGGGTATCTGTACGTTCACCTTTGAATCCCCTGCGCATAACCTCAAGGTAACCTAGCTCTTTGAGCTGCTTGAACTGCTTGGCCACTGCCTGCTGCGTGATGCCCAGCTCCTGCGCGAGCCTGGTCTGGCTCACCCAAGTGACGCCTGCCTTGTTGCAGTAGCTGCACAGCGCTGCGAGTGCCTGCAAGCCACCGTGTGTGAGCTGCTTATCAAACACCGCCCTGATCGGCACCACGGCCACCTTGCGCTGGTCGGGCAGCGGGTCTTTCTGTTTGATCCGCGGCTTCTTGGGTAACACAAACCTGGCCGGCTCAACCATGCTGTTCACTTGCTTGCTCTCCATATCTCGATCAAGTCCCGCTTGAGCTGGTCGGCTGCGTCTTTGCCGCGGAC
>CAZPTM010000148.1:0-4393 GCA_964589665.1 uncultured Limnohabitans sp.
ACAGGATGTCAGGGTTGGGCGTGCGCCCGGCCTGGTATTCGCGTACAAATTCCGAAAACACCCGATCCTTGTAGTCGGCGGCAAAGTTGACGTGTTCGATCTCGATGCCGATCACGTCGGCCACGGCGGCGGCATCGACAAAGTCGATGTTCGACGAGCAGTATTCGCTGTCGTCGTCATCTTCCCAGTTTTTCATGAAGATGCCCACGACCTCGTAGCCCTGCTGCTTGAGCAGGTAGGCACTGACTGCGGAATCGACGCCGCCGGACAGACCGACGACCACACGGGTTTTGCTGGACATGGAGCGATTATCCCCGCTCATAACCCGTTGTTTGGGGTCGAAATTTATAATCAGGCTCTACCCAGAAAGGTCTTCATGACGGCTTCCTGCTCCTGGTGCCAACACCTTCGCGTCATGCTCAAGGATGTGGGCCGGGGTTTTTTCATCATTACGCACAGTTCACTCGCCATGGTGGGCGTGGGCGTGAGCGTGGTGGTTTTGACGTTACTCATCCGTCCTGGACTGTGGGATGCGTTGCAAGAGCATGGCATGCAGTGGATGCGCGATCGGCAGGTGCTGGTGTCGTGGTGGCCGGAAAATACGGCCGAACGTGCTGTGGCCGTAGAGCTCAAAGACCTGCCCAAAGACCAGGCTGCCGTGGCTCAGTGGCTGGCCAACAAGTACCGTGTGGCGCCCGAGCCTCTGGCTGCCTTGGTAGCCGAAGCACAGGTGTTGTCCCAGTCGTCCAAACTTCCGGCCAATCTGATTTTGTCGGTCGCAGCCATTGAATCGAACTTCCACCCTTATGTGCAAAGTGCTGTGGGTGCGCAGGGGTTGATGCAGGTCATGACCAAGATCCACGAGGAAAAGTACCGTAAATACGGCGGCCGCATGGCGGCGTTTGACCCGGTCATCAATATGCGAGTGGGCGTGGCTGTCCTGCTGGAGGTGATTCGCCTCAAGGGTGGATCGCTGGAGGACGGGCTGAAGTTTTATTTAGGCGGCTACGACTTGACCAATGATGGCGGCTATGTGGCCAAGGTTATGGCTGAAAAGGAGCGCCTGGATGAAGTCGCTGCAGGTCAGGTGGTGCCGTTTCAGTAAGCCTTTACTGGCGTGCGAAAAACACCACCGTCATCACCACGCCTGTCAACAGCACCAGCGCCCGCACATAAACCATTGGCAAGCGCTTGGCCCAGCGTGCTCCGAGCCAGCCACCCAGCGAGGCCAGGGCCATCATCCAGATGGCCTGTGGCCAGACTATGGCACCGGCCAAGGCAAAGGCCGCCACAGACAGCAAGGACAGCACAAAAGAGTTGAGGTTTTTTAACGCGTTGACAGTGTGCAAATGGTTCAAGCCAGTCAGGGTGTAAAGGGCCATCAATAAGATGCCCAAGCCACCGTTGAAGTAGCCGCCATAAATCGATACCAGCAACAAACCTGGCAGCCTTGCGCGTTGGGTTTGGCTGTTTTGGCTGAAACGGGCGATGTAGGGGCCTAGCCAGAACAGGGCTGTGGCCACCAGTAGCAACCAAGGCACCAACCCAGAAAACAGTTTGGCGGGTGTGAGTATCAACAAGGCTGCGCCAATGAGGCCGCCTAGCCCTGAAATGATGACGCCCATCCAGACTTCGCGCCGGGGCAGGCTGCGGATTTCTTCCTGGAAGCCCAACACACTTCCCAGGTATCCGGGGCTCACGGCCATGGCGCTGGTGGCGTTTGCCTGAAGCACGGGCACGCCCGCAAACACCAATGCGGGAAAGGTCAGGAAGCTTCCGCCTCCAGCCATCGCGTTAAGTACGCCGGCGCCCAATGCGGCAACCCCGGTGACGATCCAGTTGAGCATGTCGGCGCTCATGGCGGGCCTTGGGTGACCGAGGGGTCCACGTAAAACAGGGAAAGAGGATGGCGCTGGCCACGCAGATGGTCTTCGATGCACTGCAGCACCAGTGGGCTGCGGTGGCGGGCGGCGCTTTCGCGCACTTCCTGTGGGCTCATCCAGACGGTGCGCACGATGCCGGTGTCCAGCTCGCGGGCAGGGTCACGCGCTCCCAGCGTTCCGCAAAACGCAAAACGCATGTAGGTGATGTCTGCTTCGGTGGTGGTGTGGATGGATCGGGACAGGTAAATACCGACCAGGGCCTGAGGCTCAAAACTGTGGCCGGTTTCCTCCAGTGTCTCGCGTGCGCAGCCTTGCGTAGGCGATTCACCAGGGTCCAGGTGACCGGCGGGGTTGTTCAGCCGCAGGCCTTCGGAGGTGTGTTCTTCCACCAACAGGTAGAGACCATCGCGTTCGATGATGGCGGCCACGGTGACATTGGGTTTCCAGCGTAAATCCATGAGGCGGATTATCGACCGTACATGGGGCTAATGCTGAGTGTGAAGTGGAAGGATTTTTGCTAAAAAGTCACGGTGTAAGCTTTTATATATTTGTAATCGCTTATATTTGAATGTTCAGGGCTGTTCTGAGCAGTCCTCATCCATAAACAACAGGAGACGCTCCATGCGCATTGGCGTTCCGCGCGAGATATTCCCCGGTGAAAAACGGGTAGCCACTGTTCCCGATGTCGTGACCAAGCTGGTCAAGCTCGGCTTTGAGGTGGTGGTTGAAAAAGGTGCTGGTGAGTTGGCCGACTTGTCTGATGAGGCGTATGTCGACGTCGGTGCCAGCATTGCTGCTGATGCAGCTGCGCTTTGGAGTGGTTGTGACATCGTCTTCAAGGTGCGCCCGCCTACGACTGAAGAAGTGGCGCAAATGCGCCCTGGTCAGACCTTGATTGGTTTTGTCTGGCCTGCCCAGAACCCTGAGTTGATGCAACAGCTGGCTGACCAAAAAGTCACTGTGCTGGCCATTGACGCGTTGCCCCGTACTCTCAGCCGCGCGCAAAAAATGGACGCACTGACCTCCATGGCAGGCGTCAGCGGTTACCGCGCGGTGGTCGAGGCGGCCAACGCCTTTGGCCGTTTCTTCAATGGTCAGATCACCGCCGCAGGCAAGGTGCCGCCAGCCAAGGTGTTTATCGCCGGTGCCGGTGTGGCGGGTCTTGCCGCCATTGGCGCGGCTGCCAGCCTGGGCGCCATTGTGCGCGCCAACGACACCCGTGCCGAAGTGGCCGATCAGGTGGTCTCGCTCGGCGGTGAGTTCGTCAAAGTCGACTATGAAGAAGAGGGCTCGGGCGGCGGCGGTTACGCCAAGGTCATGAGCGAAGGCTTCCAGGCCGCGCAGCGCCAGATGTACGCGCAGCAGGCCAAGGAGTGCGACATCATCATCACCACCGCGCTGATCCCCGGCAAACCCGCGCCGCGCCTGATCACCGCCGAGATGGTGCAGAGCATGAAGCCCGGCAGCGTGATCGTGGACATGGCCGCCGAGCAAGGCGGCAACTGCGAACTGACCGAGCCAGGCAAAGCCGTGGTCAAGCACGGCGTGACCATCGTCGGCTACACCGACCTGGCTTCGCGCATGGCGCGCCAGTCGTCCACGCTGTACGGCACCAACCTGTTCCGCCTGACGGAAGAGTTGTGCAAGACCAAGGATGGCGTGATCAACGTCAACATGGAAGACGACGCGATTCGTGGCCTCACGGTCATCAAGGACGGCGAGATCACCTGGCCTGCGCCCCCGTTGGCTGCGCCTGCACCTAAAACTGCCGCCAAGCCGGCTGCTGCGGTGGCCGAGAAAAAGGGGGGCCATGGCCATGGCAGCAGCGGTCCTATGTCTGCCGGCACTCTGGCCGTGGTCTTCGGCTTGGGCGCCTTGGTGTTCTGGGCCATGGGTGCTTTTGCGCCTGCCGCCTTCCTGGGGCACTTCACGGTGTTCGTGTTGGCGTGCTTCATTGGCTACATGGTGGTGTGGAATGTGACGCCCGCGTTGCACACGCCGCTCATGAGCGTGACCAACGCCATCTCCAGCATCATTGTGATCGGTGCGCTGGTGCAGATCTTGCCTCCCGAGGCGGGCATCAACGGTCGCCCTGACGGGTTGATCCAGTGGCTGGCCTTTGCAGGCATCGTGCTCACCGCCGTCAACATGTTCGGTGGCTTCGCCGTCACCCGCCGCATGCTGGACATGTTTAGAAAATAAGAAAGAAAAGAGACGCTCATGACTTCAAGCTTGGCCACAGTTGCCTACCTCGGCGCTGCCATTCTCTTCATCCTCAGCCTGGGGGGCTTGTCCAACCCGGAAACATCGCGACGCGGCAACCTCTACGGCATCATCGGCATGACGTTGGCCGTGCTGGCCACCATCGTGGGTCCGCGCGTGGCCGCCGCTGGTGTGCCCTGGATTATTGCTGCCCTGGTTATTGGGGGTGGTATCGGCGTGTATGCCGCCAAAACCGTCAAGATGACCCAGATGCCCGAGCTGGTCGCGCTCATGCACAGCCTGGTCGG
>CAZPTM010000149.1:0-4331 GCA_964589665.1 uncultured Limnohabitans sp.
GGGCGACAAAGGCATCGGCGCGCTCCATCATCATGCGCTTGCGCTCGTGCATGGTCTCAACAATGTGCAATTCGGTGCAGCCATCGTGTGCCCATTCCCGCTCTTGCAAGGCTTTGGGAATGATGCCTACCACCGTGCCGCCTGCGCCTAAGGTGGCCTGGGCTACTTCACCCATCAGGCCATTGCGGCCACCGCCATAGACCAGTTGGCCTGCGTGCTGACCAATCCAGTGGCCAACTTCTAGGGCGACCTGGGTAAATGTGGGGTCATTGCCGTGGCGTGAACCGCAGTACACGCACAGGGAAAAAGCGGGTTTAACAGCTGACATACAAGGCTTAACCGGCGTGGCGAACCATTTGCCAAATGGCTGCAGCCCAGATGCCACCGCACAGCACCATGGCCAGCAGCACAGCGGCGCTGCCCATATCTTTGGCGCGCTTGGACAAATCGTGCCAATCCGGGCTTACGCGGTCCACCACGGATTCGACGGCGGTGTTGAGCAGCTCGACCATCATGACCAGCAGTATGGAGCCCGCCAGCAAAGCAACTTCTACCCAACTGTGGCCCAGCCAGAAAGACAGGGGGAGCATCACGCAAGCAGCCAGGACTTCCTGACGAAAAGCCGCTTCGTGCCAACCTGCTTTCAAACCAGCCCAGGAGTATCCGGCTGCATGAAAAAGGCGATTGAGGCCTCGTCGATCCTTCTGGATGTTGTGATGAGGAGTTTGGGGCGCATTCATGCCTTGTCCTTGGATAGGGGCTTGACGGAGATCAGTCGAGTGCCGGCCATCTGGTCGTGCCAGAACTGTTGCTGCGGGTGAAAGCGACTGAGCAAGGCCCAAATGGCCACCCAACCCACACTGAGTACTATCACTTGTGCGGCAGGTAAATGAAATAGCCACTGCATCGACAGCGGCGGCAAAAACCAGATCCAGCCTAGCAGGTAACGAACCAGTGCGCGGGCCTGGGTCAGGGGTTGCCCCTGGGTGTCAGTGATGCGGATGTGCCAGGTTTTCATGGCCAGGGTCTGGCCTTTGGACCACAACCATGTGAAGTAAATGCCCAACACCAGAAACACAAAAAACTGCAGTGGGTGGCGGTTGTCCATAGCGTTGCGTGTCTGGCTCAGGGTGCCAAACAGGTAGCCTGAAATGAAGACCACCCCAAACAACAACATACCCTCGTAGAGCCAGCAGGCCATGCGGCGGCGCAGTCCGGGGGCTTGCAAGGAGGTTGGGAGGGTGGTGTTCATGCTGCAACAGAGGGCGAATCGGCAGGCATTATCGCACCCCATTTAGGGCTTGGCTCCATCGGGCCAATTGGTGCGATAATCCTTGTTTGCAACTGAAAACGAGCAAACGGATCAACATCCGGCCCGGTCACAAATTGAGGGCCCATGGTGTTGGTCTCAAGTCCCGAAGCCACCTCACGAGGGTCGATGCCAAGGGGCACCCAAGGTTTTTCGTCAGAGAAATTCACAAAGGTTGAAAATGGAAATGTCCAAAGCCGAAATGGCCTCCGCAGCACACGCCGCCCAAGGGCAGGAATTGCGTGGCGCAGAAATCCTGGTCAAGGCACTGCAAGCCGAAAACGTCAAGTACATCTGGGGCTATCCAGGTGGCGCCGTCTTGCATATTTACGATGCCTTCTACAAACAAGACACCATCGAGCACGTGTTGGTACGTCATGAGCAGGCCGCTGTGCATGCCGCCGACGGCTACGCACGCGCCACCGGCGATGTGGGTGTGGCGCTGGTCACCTCCGGCCCTGGTCTGACCAATGCTGTCACCGGTATCGCTACCGCCTACATGGACAGCATTCCCATGGTGATCATCTCTGGCCAGGTGCCTACGGCAGCCATTGGTCTGGATGCCTTCCAGGAGTGCGATACCGTCGGCATCACCCGTCCCATCGTCAAGCACAACTTCCTGGTCAAGGATGCGCGCGATATGGCCGATGTGATGAAAAAAGCTTTTCACATCGCCCGCAGCGGGCGTCCTGGCCCGGTGGTTGTGGATATTCCCAAGGACGTTTCTTTCAACAAGGCGCTCTACACCGGCTACCCAGAATCCATTGAAATGCGCTCCTACAACCCGGTGCGTAAGGGTCACAGTGGACAGATTCGCAAGGCCTTGCAGCTGCTGATGTCGGCCAAGCGCCCCTACATCTACACCGGTGGTGGTGTGCTGTTGAGCAATGCCAGTGCTGAGCTGCGTGCCCTGGTGGACATGCTCAATGTGCCTGTCACCAACACCCTGATGGGCTTGGGCGCTTTCCCGGCAACCGACCGCCGTTTCCTGGGCATGCTGGGCATGCACGGTACGCTTGAAGCCAACAACGCCATGCAAAACTGCGATGTGCTGCTGGCCGTCGGCGCCCGTTTTGATGACCGCGTGATTGGCAACCCCAAGCACTTTGCTTCGGTCGAGCGCAAGATCATCCACATCGACATTGATCCTTCGAGTATCTCCAAGCGCGTCAAGGTGGATGTACCTATCGTGGGCGATGTCAAAGATGTGCTGACCGAGCTGATCGCCATGATCCGCGAGTCCAACCTCAAGCTCGATGCGGAAGCGCTCAAGAGCTGGTGGAACACCGTTGAAGGCTGGCGCTCGCGCGATTGCATGAAATACGACCGCGCCAATACGACGGTCATCAAGCCCCAGATGGTGGTCGAGACCTTGTGGAACATGACCAAGGATGCAGACGCTTACATCACCTCTGATGTGGGACAGCACCAGATGTTCGCAGCCCAGTACTACAAGTTTGACGAGCCGCGCCGCTGGATCAACTCTGGTGGCCTGGGCACCATGGGCGTGGGCATTCCCTACGCAATGGGAATCAAGCTGGCCAAGCCCGAGAGCGAAGTGTTCTGTATCACCGGCGAAGGCTCGGTGCAGATGTGCATTCAGGAACTCTCCACCTGCTTGCAGTACAACACCCCGATCAAGATCCTGTCGCTCAACAACCGTTACCTGGGCATGGTGCGCCAATGGCAGGAAATTGAATATTCCGGCCGCTACAGCCACAGCTACATGGACGCGTTGCCTGATTTTGTGAAGCTGGCCGAGGCTTATGGCCATGTGGGTATGCGCATTGAACGTCCACAAGACGTTGAAGGCGCGCTCATCGAAGCCCGCAAGCTCAAGGACCGCACCGTCTTCATCGACTTCCAGACCGACCCCACCGAGAATGTGTTCCCGATGGTGCAGGCTGGCAAAGGCATTACCGAGATGCTGCTCGGCGCTGAGGATCTGTAAACCCGATAACTAATGAATCTATTGCATGCCAAGCCTGTGCATTACCGTGCGCAGGGGAGGGCAGCGAAAAGAGGAAGCTGAAAATGAAACACATCATTGCTGTTCTGATTGAAAACGAAGCCGGCGCGTTGTCGCGCGTGGTCGGGCTGTTCTCGGCACGTGGCTATAACATCGAGTCATTGACTGTGGCCCCCACCGAAGACCCGAGCCTGTCGCGCATGACCATCCAGACCACCGGTTCTGATGAAGTGATCGAGCAGATCACCAAGCACCTCAACCGCCTGATTGAAGTGGTCAAGGTGGTGGACCTGACCGAAGGTGCCTACACCGAGCGCGAGCTGATGCTCGTAAAGGTGCGCGCCGTGGGCAAGGAACGCGAAGAAATGAAACGCATGGCCGACATTTTCCGTGGTCGTGTGATCGACGTGACCGACAAGAGCTACACCATCGAGCTCACCGGTGACGCATCTAAGAACGATGCTTTCCTGGAGGCGATTGACCGCAGCGCTATCCTGGAAACCGTACGCACAGGCGCTTGCGGCATTGGCCGCGGAGAGCGCATTTTGCGTGTCTGATTTTTGACCTCACATTGAACTTATTCCAAAGGAGAAACCCGTGAAAGTTTTTTACGACAAAGACTGTGATCTGAGCCTGATCAAGGGCAAAACTGTGGCCATCATCGGTTACGGCAGCCAGGGCCATGCCCACGCCCAAAACCTCAACGACAGCGGCGTCAAAGTCGTGGTCGGCCTGCGCAAAGGCGGCTCTTCCTGGGACAAGGTTGGCAAAGCCGGCCTGACCGTGATGGAAGTCAACGACGCCGTGAAAGCCGCTGACGTGGTCATGATCCTGTTGCCCGACGAGAACATCCCCGAGGTTTACAACAACAACGTCGCCCCTAACATGAAGCAAGGCGCTACGTTGGCTTTTGCCCACGGCTTCAACGTGCACTACAACCAGGTCGTGCCCCGCGCTGACCTGGACGTGTGGATGGTCGCTCCCAAGGCGCCCGGCCACACCGTGCGCAGCACCTACACCCAGGGCGGCGGCGTGCCCCACCTGGTGGCCGTG
>CAZPTM010000150.1:0-4262 GCA_964589665.1 uncultured Limnohabitans sp.
TCAAGGGTGTTGACATAGCCGGTGTTGGCCGAAAACGGCATGTCAATGCTGTTTTGGCGCGCATGCTCCAGCAATTGTTCAATCAGGAAATGAGCACGTTCGCCACCTTCCTTTTCAATCACGGCGGACAAAGCGTCCATCCATTCACGGGTTTCCTGACGGTCGAGATCGTGTCCCGGCTGATTCGGATTGGCGGCTGACATAGGTGTCTCCTTATGGGTGCCTGTTTATGAATTCGCGTAGTGTGTCACATTTTTGTGGATTTTCAAATAGCGCAGTGTGATTTCTTAATGCGAAATATATGAGCGAATCCGAATGTAATCGAAGAAAGAGTGAAACATGGACATGAATCAAAAGCCCTAAACTCAGGGTATGTTCCAGCCAGTCATGAAAAAAACAACAAATAGCGCCACCCCCTGGTCATGGTGGAAGCGCTGGTGGAATCAGCAAACACCGCTTGGCCAGGATCGATTTGCGAACCTCGCCCCTCTGGCTGCCGTCGCTTTGTTTCTGGCAGCCATCATGATTTCGTTCTGGTACCTGCGCAATGAGGAAATACGCAGGGAACAAGAAAGCATCAAACGAGATGTGGAATACGCGCAGCAACGCATACGCCTGAGGATGCTCGAACGGCAGGAGCTCATCTCCCAGCTGGCCAATGGCATAGCAGCACGCACCATCGCTACACGGCAGTTTCAAGAAAAGACGCTGCAACTGATCGAGCTCAATCCGGAACTACAGAGCTTGACTTGGATCGACGCCAATCGCCGGATCATCACTACGCAAAACAGCTATACCCTCATGCCCAGCACAAACTATGTGCCAGGCACCAGCTTGAACATCAGCGAAACTGAAAACAATTTCAGCCTGGCCAAAGAGTTTCGACAACCCATATACGCCATGGTGCGGACGCGACCAAACCTGCAAAACAGCAGTCCAACGCTTCAGTTGATGACCCCCATCATTGACAAGAACAATCGATTTCATGGTGTGGTGCTGACTGAGTACGCGCTTGACAGCTTGTTGCGCTACAGCGTTCCTTCAGAGGTATTGACCCAATATGCAGTCGCTCTGTTGGATAACAACCGGCGCATATTGGCTGGACAAAGTATTCCTCAGCGCGAAGACCTCGCAGAGCACTTACCCTTCCTCAAAAAGCGCCCGAACAGCCTGAGCGTTCCTGTCGCACCCGTGGGTAATGGCCTGTTTTTGCAAATACAGGCCTGGCGTACATCTCAAAGCCTCATTGGCAGCGCGCTGTTCTGGCTCGTCGGTGCCTTGAGCGCCATGACAGCCTGGATGCTGATCGGCAATTGGCGCCATTCACGGCGACGCCTTCAAGCGCAAAACGCACTCATGGCCGAAACCAATTTTCGCCGTGCCATGGAAAACTCCATGCTCACGGGCATGAGGGCGCTGGACATGAAGGGGCGCATTACTTATGTCAACCCTGCTTTTTGCCAGATGACAGGCTGGTCCGAAGCCGAACTGGTCAATGCTGTTGCCCCATTCCCCTATTGGCCTGAAGAAGACATCGAGCAGTTGACCCACCGCCTGGAAGAGGAAATCAGCGGCAAACACACAGCTGGCGGTTTCCAGGTGCGCGTCAAACGTAAAGACGGCAGCCGCTTTGATGCACGCATGTACGTCTCGCCATTGATCGACCCTTCCGGTCGGCAGACGGGCTGGATGACATCCATGACCGACATCACTGAGCCTAACCGAATTCGTGACCAGCTCGCCGGCTCTTACGAGCGCTTCACCATCGTGCTCGAGGCGTTGGATGCCTCGGTGTCCGTGACGCCCCTGGGCAGCAAGGAACTTCTTTTTGCCAACAAGCTCTACCGCCAATGGTTTGGCTCAGACAGCACCGGACACTTGCGTCTGGTGGCGCAGGCTGGCGCTTACGAAAGCTCAGTCACTTCGAGTGATGACAGTGATGACCTCGCGGGGCTTCCGGCCGATGCACTGACATCAGCGCAATCGGGTAATGCGGAAATTTATCTCCCAGAGCTCGATAAATGGCTGGAAGTGCGCTCGCGCTACATCAACTGGGCAGATGGTCGCCTGGCGCAATTGGTGATTGCCACTGATATCACCCAACGACGTCGAGCCGAAGAGCTGGCCGCGCAGCAAGCGGATCGAGCACAAACGGCCAGTCGACTGATCACCATGGGTGAGATGGCCTCCAGCGTAGCCCACGAACTGAACCAACCCCTGGCCGCCATCAGCAACTATTGCAACGGCATGATCTCGCGAATTAAAAAACAGCAGATCGAAGAAAAAGACCTGCTGGGCGCTTTGGAAAAAACGGCCCACCAGGCCCAACGCGCAGGGCAAATCATTCACCGCATCCGCAGTTTTGTGAAACGCAGTGAACCCAACCGCAGCATTTCGGATGTGGGTCACATCGTGAACGAAGCGCTGGAGCTGGCTGAAATTGAACTGCGCAGACGCAATGTGCGACTGTCACACTACATGGCTGCACGTTTGCCCGCCCTCAATGTCGACCCGATCCTGATCGAGCAGGTGCTCATCAACCTCATGAAAAACTCGGCTGAAGCCATCGACAACGCGCAACGTCCACCCGACAAACGCCACGTGGAGTTACGCGTCGTTCCGCGCCAGATGGACGATCAACAAGTGATCGAGTTCTCGGTGACTGACACCGGCAAAGGACTCCCCCCCGAAGCCATAGACAAAGTGTACGAAGCCTTTTTCTCCACCAAGGCTGAAGGCATGGGCATTGGCCTGAACCTGTGCCGATCCATTGTGGAATCGCACCAAGGCAGGATCGAAGCCGAGAACATCTACAATACTGGGGAAATCACGGGTTGCCGTTTCTCGTTTTGGTTGCCGGTCTCCGGCACAAACTGACAGTCGAACATTGCAAAGGTCGAGTTGATGAGTCTGATTCCGAAAAAAGGTACCGTCTACGTTGTGGATGACGACGAGGCTGTGCGCGATTCGCTGCAATGGCTGCTCGAAGGACAGGACTATCGCGTCCGCTGTTTTGAATCTGCCGAGGTTTTTCTCAGCCGCTACGACCCCCGTGAAGTCGCCTGCCTGATTGCCGACATCCGCATGGGCGGCATGACCGGCATGGAACTGCAGGACAAACTCATTGAGCGCAAGTCGCCTTTACCCATCGTGTTCATCACTGGCCACGGTGACGTGCCCATGGCCGTGAACACCATGAAAAAAGGTGCACTGGACTTCATACAGAAACCGTTCAACGAACCCGAGCTTCTGGGTCTGGTCGAGCGTATGCTCGAACACGCCCGCGAAGCTTTCAGCGAACACCAACAAGCAGCCAGCCGCGACGCACTGATGTCGAAACTGACTGGCCGCGAGTCACAAGTGCTTGAGCGCATCGTCGCAGGCCGCCTGAACAAGCAAATAGCCGATGACTTGGGCATCAGCATCAAAACCGTAGAAGCGCACCGCGCCAACATCATGGAAAAGCTGGGCGCCAATACAGTGGCCGACCTGCTCAAAATCGCCCTCGGACAAAACACACACAAGGCCTGATTCCATTTACCGCACACAAAACGCCCGTCCCTGTCGGGCGTTTTGCATTTCAAGCCCCTGAAACCTTCAAGAGCCCCTTATGACCGCACAACTGATTGACGGCAACGCCTTGTCCAAACAACTGCGCACCGAAGTCGCCTCCCGCGCCCAGGCCCTCAAGGCTAAAGGCGTCACCCCCGGCCTGGCCGTGGTGCTGGTGGGCGACAACCCGGCCAGCCAGGTCTATGTGCGCAACAAGGTCAAGGCCTGCGAAGACAGCGGCCTGCACTCGGTGCTCGAAAAATACGACGCCAGCATGACCGAGGCCAATTTGCTGGCCCGGGTTGAAGCCCTCAACAACGACCCCAGCATCCACGGCATCCTGGTGCAGCTGCCGCTGCCTGCGCACATCGACGCGCAAAAAGTGATCGAGGCCATCAGCCCCATCAAGGATGTGGACGGTTTCCACATCGCCAGCGCGGGCGCGCTCATGACCGGCATGCCTGGCTTCTGGCCCTGCACCCCCTACGGCTGCATGAAGATGCTGGAGTCGATCGGCTACGACCTCAAGGGCAAGCATGCAGTGGTCATTGGCCGCAGCAACATCGTTGGCAAGCCCATGGCCCTCATGTTGCTGCAACAGGACGCCACAGTCACCGTCTGCCACTCGCGCACAAAAGACCTCAAGGCACAGACCCTGCAGGCCGACGTGATCGTGGCCGCCGTGGGAAAGCGCAATGTGCTGACGGCAG
>CAZPTM010000151.1:0-4209 GCA_964589665.1 uncultured Limnohabitans sp.
ACTGCTGATCTAGCCACTTGGCCACGCGTTGCGCCTGTTTTTCACCCTTGCTGGTTAAGGTGCGTTCAAGATCAGTTTGCCCTTCTTGCAGATCATGTGCTTCGGCGTGTCTCCAGAGCAGCAAGTCCATAGCGTGGTCTTTCAGTGCCCGCGATAACGCTGCATCAGTGCTTGTTGTGCACTGTGACCACGCAAAGGGTCACGAACATTGGTGTATTGACCTTGGACATCCATCTCCCAGGCATCCTGGCCGTCATACATATAGGCCAACAAACATTCGTCAACGATTTTCTGTCGTGCAGCAGGATCGGTCACTGGCCAGGCCAGCTCCACACGCCTGAACATATTACGGCTCATCCAGTCAGCTGAGCTCATGTACAGCTGCTCGTCTGCGGCAGCGCGGAAATAAAAGACCCGCGAATGTTCCAAAAAGCGACCAATGACCGAGCGCACCCGAATGCGATCGGTTTTACCTGCAATACCTACAGGTAGCATGCATGCACCGCGAATGATCAGATCGATCACCACGCCGCGCTCCGCAGCTGTCATCAATTCGCGAATCAGCGCCGGATCAGTCAAAGCGTTCATCTTGACCACAATGCGTGCATCCTGCCCTTTGGCTGCAGCCTCTGCACAGCGGCGGATGTTCTGCACCATGGCCGGATGCAATCGCTGCGGCGCCATCAGCAGCTTGCTCAATCGGGGTGGTTTGCTCGGGTTGGCCAAATATAAAAAAACCCGGTCCATGTCAGCGGTGATGACCGGATCGGCAGTCAAGTGGCTGATATCTGTGTACAGGCGCGCCGTGCGTGGGTTGTAGTTACCCGTAGACAAGTGTCCGTAGCGCTTAAGAGCTCGCCCTTCTTGACGTGTCACCAGCAGCATTTTGGCGTGGGTCTTGAGTCCCACAACGCCATAGACCACCTGCACACCTACAGCTTCCAGACGCTCGGCCCAATTGATGTTGGTTTCCTCATCAAAACGAGCCTTGAGTTCGACCACGGCTGTGACTTCAATGCCACGCCGAACCGCTTCCTGCAAAAGTTGCAGCATGGTCGGATCGCTGCCTGTGCGGTAAATGGTTTGCTTGATGGCACGCACTTGAGGATCACGCACGCATTCGCGCAGAAATGCCAATACAGCATCAAAGCTCTCAAATGGCTGATGCACAAGAACATCTTCGTGCCGCAGGGACTCCAAGATCGAGCCATGACGCTGCAGCGCCAAGGGCAAACTGGCCTTGTAAGGAGGAAACAGCAGTTTGGGGTCATCAACCAGATCGATCAACTGCATCAAGCGAACCAGGTTCACCGGCCCATTGACACGAAACAGCGCCTGGTGCGGCAAATCAAACTGGTGCAACAAAAACTCTGCGAGCTTGGGTGAGCAACCCGAAGAGACCTCCAGGCGCACAGCCTGGCCGTAATTGCGCACCTGCAAGCCTCGGCGAAGCGCGGTGCGAAGGTTATCAATATCGTCTTCATCTACCGACAAGTCCGAGTGCCGAGTGACGCGGAACTGTGAAAACTGAAGGATTTGGCGATCCGTGAACAACTCTGCAAGGTGCGCGCGCACGACACTAGAGATGGACACATAACTTTTGCCCGACGGGGCGACCGATTCGGGCAGTTTGATGAGGCGTGGCAAGCTGCGCGGAATGCGCACAATGGCAATTTCGGTTTCCTTTGCTTTGCGCTTGCGCTGAACGGCCTCGCCCAAATGAACGATGAAGTTGAGTGACTTGTTGGCGACCTGCGGAAACGGGTGCGCCGGGTCCAGCCCGACCGGCATCAACAACGGTCGAACTTCTTTTTGAAAATAGTTGTGCACCCATTGCCGCTGAACAGCATCACGCTCGCCATGCGACAGTACACGAATGCCACGCTTGCGCAATGCAGGCAACAAGGCCTCGTTGTACAAGGCGTACTGCTTGTCAACCAGTGCGCGGGCATGGCGCGTGACGTGGTGTTCGCTGTGGTGAGGATGACCATCTGCATCGATGTCATCTTTTTGTGCGTGCAAGCCGGCTGCGTGCGGCTCAAAACGCACTTCGAAAAATTCGTCCAGGTTGGACGAAACAATACACAGGTATCGCAAACGCTCCAGCAGTGGCACGCCATCACGGCTGGCCCAACTCAACACGCGTTCATTGAAGGCAAGAATGCTCTGGTCCCGATCAAGGAGACCCACGGCATTTACATCGCTCGTGGAGGACGAATCGGAAATATCTGGAATTCGATGCATAGTCACAGGTCATCGATTATTCACAGGAATGCCGACTTCTGATGACAGAAATATGACAGCCCCACGAATACCTCACAAACGCGCCGGCACCAAATTGGATTTGAATTGATGCGCGACTTCTGGCCAGCCAAAACTCAGCGCACGCTGACGTGCTTGCGCACGTGGGCAGGCTAAAGCTTGCAGTGCTGCTTGAGCCAAGTCCTCATCCAACACCCCCCCTTGGGGTTGTGAGCCCAGGACCTGCAAGGGACCATCTACGGGATACGCGGCCACCGGCGTGCCACACGCCATCGCTTCGAGCATGACGAGGCCAAAAGTTTCATTGCGCGATGGAAATACAAATACATCGGCAGCAGCGTAAACTTTGGCCAATTTGCTTCGATCCAGCACGCCCAACCAGCGCACCTGCGGATAACGCTCCTGCAGTTGGGATTGCAGGGGGCCAACACCGCACACCACTTTGGATCCGGGTAAATCGGCCTGCAAAAAAGCGTGGATGTTTTTCTCGTAGGACAAGCGTCCAACGAACAAGGAGATGGGCCGAGGCAACCCTTCAAATTCTGGCAATTGCAGTGGCTCAGGTGCGTGACTGAACAACTCCACATCGACCCCATGGGTCCAGGCCTTCAGACGCTTAAAACCGCGCGCCTGCAGCATGGATTGCACGCCAGAGGTCGGCACCATCACGGCCGATGAAGCCGAGTGGAAATGTCTGAACAATGCATAGCCCCACGACAGCGGCACACGTAGCGCCGAGTTCAGAATTTCTGGGAACTTGGTATGAAAAGCCGTACTGAACTGCAGTCCACGTTGCTTGCAATAGCTGCGCGCAGCCCAGCCCAATGGCCCCTCGGTGGCAATGTGGATGCAATGCGGATCAAAACCATCTGCCAGTCGCGCCAGCTCAGATTTTGGTTTAACTGCCAGATCAATCCCCTCATAACCTGGACAGGGACGTGTTTTGAACAAACCGGGGTGCACCACCAGCACCTCCAGGCCCAGGGTTTCGAGCTGCTCCACCAACTCAACCAGTGTCGTGACTACCCCGTTGACTTGGGGCTTCCAGGCATCGGTCACCAGCAACAAACGGTTCATGCCACCGCCAACTCTACAGACGAAGAGGATGCGGAATGCGCATGCTCGCGCCAATTGATCACTTCCAGCCGACCATCTTGCCACTCAACCAATGCGGTCAGGCTCTCAACCCAGTCACCATCGTTGCAGTAGAGTACCCCATCAACTTCGCGAATCTCAGCATGGTGGATATGCCCACACACCACACCATCAAATCCACGCTGTTTGGCATGCATTGCAACAGCTTCTTCAAAGTCAGAGATAAAGCTGACAGCTTTTTTGACTTTGTGCTTCAGGTAAGCCGACAGACTCCAATAGCGCAAACCCCATCGTCCACGCAGACGGTTGAGCAAGGCATTCATGCGCAAAGTGAACTCGTACAACCAATCGCCCACATAAGCCAGCCACTTGGCTGTCTGAATCACACCATCGAAGTCATCACCGTGGATCACCCACAGTCGCTTGCCATCTGCAGTGATGTGCTCAGCCTCGCGCATCACTTCGATGCCACCAAAAGCATGTCCGACAAAATGACGTGCAAATTCATCGTGGTTGCCCGGTACGTAAATGACCTGACACCCTTTGCGAACCCGACGCAGCAACTTCTGGATCACATCGTTGTGCGCCTGCGGCCAGTGCCAGCGCCTGCGCAATGCCCATCCGTCCACAATATCGCCTACCAGGTAAAGCTTATCGCTGGGATGCTGGCGCAAAAAGTCCAACAATGCAGCCGCCTGAAAGCCGGGTGTACCTATGTGCAAGTCTGAAATAAAGATGGTACGGACGGCGCTCTTGCCATGCACATCTTCGTGTTCATGACTCATGGCATTTACCCGAGAAAGTGTTTCCGGTAACGCGCAGGCAAATCCTCAATGCGCATCATCATTGGCA
>CAZPTM010000152.1:0-4187 GCA_964589665.1 uncultured Limnohabitans sp.
ATCTGGGTGATGGTCATTCCCATGCTGGTCAAAGTGGACTTTGGCGCACTGCACCAGGTGCGCCAGCATGTGCGCGGGATCGGCGTTACGCTGTTCGTCAATTGGCTGGTCAAGCCTTTTTCCATGGCCTTTCTGGGCTGGCTGTTCATTCGGCATTGGTTCGCACCGCTGCTGCCTGCCGACCAGATCGACAGCTACATCGCCGGGCTGATTCTGCTGGCCGCCGCGCCCTGCACCGCCATGGTTTTTGTGTGGAGCCGCCTGACCCACGGCGACCCGCTGTTCACCCTGTCACAAGTGGCGCTGAACGACACCATCATGGTGTTTGCCTTCGCGCCTTTGGTCGGCTTTTTGCTGGGCATCTCGGCCATCACCGTGCCCTGGGCCACCCTGGTCACCTCTGTGGTGCTCTACATCGTCATTCCCGTCTTGCTGGCACAGTGGTGGCGAAAAGCGTTACTCACAAAGGGAGCGCATGCGTTTGAGGCTGCCATGGCCAAAATCGGGCCCTGGTCCATCGGCGCCTTGCTGGCCACCTTGGTCTTGCTGTTTGCCTTTCAGGGCGAGGCGATCCTGGCTCAGCCCCTGGTCATTGGTTTGCTGGCGGTGCCTATTTTGATCCAGGTGTTTTTCAACTCGGCACTGGCCTACTGGCTCAACCGCCAACTGGGAGAGCAACATGCCGTGGCCTGCCCCTCGGCGCTGATTGGTGCGTCCAACTTCTTTGAACTCGCCGTGGCTGCTGCGATCAGCCTGTTTGGGTTTCAATCCGGTGCAGCTCTGGCTACCGTGGTGGGCGTCTTGATTGAAGTACCGGTCATGCTGCTGGTGGTCAAACTGGTCAACCAAAGCAAGGGCTGGTACGAGCGAAAGGCCACTTGAGTGGCGTCTGAGCCAAACGAAAAACCCCGGTAAATCACATGATTTACCGGGGTTGTATTTGGTAGGCGCGATTGGACTCGAACCAACGACCCCCACCATGTCAAGGTGGTGCTCTAACCAGCTGAGCTACGCGCCTGTAAGACTTCCATTGTAGCAGCAAAACTAGCGCCTTCTTGCATTGCGAACACCTTTGATGGTTTTTACAGTCCCCAAGACTTTGGCCAGCCTGGCCGAGTCGCTGAGCTCCACAGTAAAAGTCATCCAGGCCATGCCTTTGACGCTTTGCGTCTGCACGCCAATGACGTTCATTTTTTCTTTGGCGAACACCTCGGAAATATCGCGCAGCAGGCCTTGGCGATCCACCGCTTCCACGGCCACATCCACCGGGTACACCGCATCTGCAGCATGACGCTCGCCCCAGCGGACATCGATCACCCGCTCTGGGGTGCGCGAGGCAAGCTCGCGGAAGTTGCTGCAATCCTGGCGGTGAATGCTGACGCCCTTGCCACGGGTGACAAACCCGCTGATGGCATCGGGTGGCGCTGGCTTGCAGCAGCGCGCCAATTGCGTCAGCAGCGAATCCACCCCCACCACCAACACACCCGAGCGGTTGTTGCGTGAAGCTGAAGCACCTTTGGCATTGGCTCTGGCCGCAATGATGTCGTCTGCCTGCGGTGTATTTGTGGGCGGATTGAGCAGAGTTTCGATGTTGCGCAACGAAAACTCGTCCTTGCCGACCACTTCGAACAAACCATCTGCTGACTTGAAGCCCAGCTGGCTGGCCAGATCCTCGAGCTTGAAGGAGGTCCGCCCCTCCCTTTGCAACAGTTTTTCGACGGCCTCGCGGCCTTTGGCAATGTGTTCAGCACTGATTTGGGCGTTGAACCACGAACGCACTTTGGCCCGCGAGCGGTGGCTGACTATGTAGCCCAACTCGGGGTTAAGCCAATCCCGCGAGGGTCCGCCTTCCTTGATGGCCGTGATTTCCACCGTCTGCCCGTTGGCCAGCGGCGTGTTGAGCGGCACCATGGCCCCATCCACCTTGGCACCCCGGCAGCGGTGCCCCAGGTTGGTGTGCAGCATGTAGGCAAAGTCCACCGGCGTGGCGCCTTGCGGCAACTCGATGATGGCCGCATCTGGCGTCAACACATAAATGCGGTCATCGAACAAGGCCTTGTCGCTGACCGCCCCCGAAAGATCGCGCTCCCAGGCCAGCAACTGGCGCAGCACGGCAATTTTGGCGTCATAGGCGCTGGTGGCGCTGACGCCGGCATAGCCCTTGGTCCCGGCTTCTTTGTAGGCCCAGTGAGCGGCGACGCCGTTTTCGGCATGCTCGTGCATCTCGCGGGTGCGGATCTGGATTTCGATGGGTTTGCCATCGGCATCGCGCACCACGGTGTGCAGGCTTTGGTAGCCGTTGGATTTGGGCTTGGCAATGTAGTCGTCAAACTCTTCCACGATGGGTGCAAAGTGTTCATGCACCCAGCTCAGCACCTGGTAGCAGTCAGGCACTTGGGGCACCACTACGCGCAGGGCGCGCACATCAAACACGCGTTCAAAGGGCAAGTCCTTGCCGCGCATCTTTTTAACGATGCTGTATATGTGCTTGGGCCGCCCCTGAACCTGGGCGGCAATGCCTTGCGCGGACAACTCGGTTTGCAGACGCTGGCTCAAGCTGGCCATATAGATCTCGCGCTCTGCACGTTTTTCATCGAGCAGGCGGGCAATCTCTTTGTAGGTCTGGGGCTCCAGGAAACGGAAGGACAGGTCTTCCATTTCCCACTTGATTTGCCAGATGCCCAGGCGGTTGGCCAGGGGGGCAAATACCTGCAAGGATTCGCGTGCCAGCGCTGGGGGTACGGGCAGCTTGGTGGCCGCATAGTGGCGTAAGGTTTGCAGGCGAGAAGCCAGTCGCAGCATGACCACACGCAAGTCGCGGCTGAAGGCCAGCAGCATCTTGCGCACGTTTTCGGTTTGCAGTTTGGGGTTGTCTGAGAGCTGGGCCGTTGCCTCGGCTGCACGCGACAGCCGCTGCAAATGCACCAACTGGTTGGTTTGCATGGCCAGTTGGGCCAGATTCTCACCAAAAGCCTTGCCAATGACCTCTTCAGGCTTGTTCAGGTGCGGACAGGCGTACACCAGGTAGGCGGCTGCCTGCATTTCCTGCGAGCCGCCAATGAGGGCCAGCACATGGGCCACGGCTTGCGCGTGTTGCCAGATGTTTTCGCCGGTGTCGAGGGTTTCACTTTCGATCAGAGGCTGGGCAAAGCGGCTGGCGCGGTCGAGCACATCGGCCGCCGCTTGCGTACCTGCTGTGGCACGAACGACATGCGACAAAGCCGAGTTGCTTGATTCAGAAGGACTGACCATCATTTAGCTCAGCAAAAAATCGGTCACCACACGAATGTGCTCAGGTTCAGTCAAGGTAGGCGCATGGCCTACATGGGGCCATTGCACCAATCTGGCCTTGGGACCTCTTTCAGTCATGGCCTGCGCGGTTTCCTGCGTGAGCAAGTCGGAGTCTTCGCCTCGAATGAGCAGCACTTGGGCACGAATTTGGTCGTACAAAGCCCACATGACAGGTTCTGCTGCCTTGGCGCCCTCTTCTGTCAACGCCTGCAGCGGCAGGCCAATTGCCGGGTCATAGTGCAGCGTGAGCCCCCCGTCAGGCGCGGGTCGCACCATGTGAGAACTCAGCTCCAACCAAACATCGTCTGACACTGCGCCAAATCCGACAAAAAGCAAACGCAGCACCTGTGCAGCTTGTTGAAGATCGGAATAGGTGCCGTATTGGCCGACGTACTGCTTCATTCGTGCAAGTGATGCCCAGGTGATGGAGGGGCCAACATCGTTGATGACAAAACGGCGAATTGGCGTAGGCAAAGGCAGCTGCGGCTGACCCATGATGACCATGCCAATCAAACCGCCCATGCTGGTGCCTACCCAGTCCAACGTTTGCACAGGATGAGCCGCGTGCAGCGCCTGCAGCAATACCAACATGTCTGCAGCGTATTGAGGCAACTGGTACAAGCTGGATTCTGGCAACCACTCGCTCTTGCCGCGACCAGCCACATCTGGACAAATCACCTGTACATTGCCCTGCCCGGCTTGCACCAAGGCTTTAGCCACTTGATCAAAGTCGCGGCCCTGGCGGGTCAGGCCGTGCACGGCCAATACAACATGGGGGGCCTGGGCATCACCCCAGCGCCAATAGGCCATACGGTGCTCGCCCTCGGGGTGAGGGCAAGTGACGAACTGCAATTGGGGAGCCAGCATCTCAAAAGTACTCATAACATTGCGAAACA
>CAZPTM010000153.1:0-4174 GCA_964589665.1 uncultured Limnohabitans sp.
GTGGAGCGTTACAGCCATGTGATGCACATCGTCAGCAATGTGGAGGGCCTGCTCAAGCCCGAGCTCTCCAGCATGGATGTGCTCAAAGCCTCCTTCCCGGCCGGCACCCTGAGCGGCGCGCCCAAGGTGCATGCCATGGAACTGATTGACCAGCTCGAGCCCGTCAAGCGCGGGGTCTATGGGGGTGCCTGCGGTTACATCAGCTACGCGGGTGACATGGATGTGGCCATTGCGATTCGCACCGGCGTCATCAAGGACGGCATGCTGCATGTCCAGGCTGCAGCCGGTGTGGTGGCCGACTCGGTGCCCGAACTGGAATGGAAAGAAACCGAACACAAGGCCCGCGCCGTGTTGCGTGCCAGCGAAATGGTCGAGGAGGGTCTGGAATGAGCCGGGTCAAACTCCTCATGGTGGACAACTACGATTCGTTCACCTACAACATCGTGCAGTACTTTGGCGAGCTGGGTGCAGACGTCGAGGTCTATCGCAATGACGAAATCACGCTCGAAGGCATTGCGGCGCGCCAGCCTGACCGTCTGGTGATTTCACCTGGCCCTTGCTCGCCTGCCGAGGCGGGTATTTCGGTGGCGGCTATCCAGCACTTTGCAGGCAAGCTGCCCATTTTGGGCGTGTGTCTGGGCCACCAAAGCGTGGGTGCCGCCTTTGGCGGCAAGATTGTGCGGGCGCAAGAACTGATGCACGGCAAAACCAGCGTCATGACCACCACGCAAGAAGGTGTGTTCGCGGGCTTGCCCAAACAATTCACGGTCAACCGTTACCACTCGCTGGCGATCGAGCGGGCCTCCTGCCCGGACTGCCTGAAGGTCACAGCTTGGACCGACGATGGCGAGATCATGGGCGTGCGCCACACCGAGCTCGACATTGAGGGTGTGCAGTTCCATCCCGAATCTATCCTGACCGAGCACGGCCACGCCATGCTCAAAAACTTCCTTGTGCGCTGAACCCCGGAGGCCGACATGACGATCACCCCACAAGAAGCGTTGCAACGCGTGATTGACCACCGTGAAATTTTTCACGACGAAATGCTGCACCTCATGCGCCTGATCATGAGTGGCGAGAT
The DNA here is from genome assembly GCA_964589665.1 of uncultured Limnohabitans sp. Classification (GTDB taxonomy): domain Bacteria; phylum Pseudomonadota; class Gammaproteobacteria; order Burkholderiales; family Burkholderiaceae_C; genus Limnohabitans_A. The sequence continues at coordinate 1,082 of CAZPTM010000153.1, forward strand.
GTCGCCCGTGATGACGGCGGCCATCGTGACGGGTTTGCGCGTCAAGAAAGAAACAATTGGCGAGATCACGGCAGCTGCCGAGGTGATGCGCGAATTTTCAACCAAGGTGGAAATCGCCGATCGCCGGCACCTGGTGGACATTGTGGGCACAGGCGGCGATGGCTCGCACACCTTCAATATTTCCACCTGCGCGATGTTTGTGGCAGCAGCAGCAGGCGCCAAAACAGCCAAGCACGGTGGCCGCAGCGTCAGCAGCAAGTCCGGCAGCGCCGATGTGTTGGAAAGCCTGGGCATCAACATCAACCTCCCGCCCGAGCGCATCGCAGCGTCGGTCGCGCAAACCGGTATTGGTTTCATGTTTGCGCCCAACCACCACCCCGCCATGAAGAACGTGGCACCGGTGCGCAAGGAGTTGGGCGTGCGCACCATGTTCAACATTCTGGGGCCATTGACCAATCCAGCCGGCGCGCCCAACATCCTCATGGGCGTGTTCCATCCGGACCTGGTGGGCATTCAGGTGCGCGCCTTGCAGCGTCTGGGCGCTGAACACGCGCTGGTGGTGTATGGCCGTGATGGCATGGACGAAATCAGCCTGGGTGCATCGACCCTGGTGGGCGAGCTCAAGGATGGTGAGATTCGCGAATACGAAATCCACCCGGAAGACTTTGGGATGGCCATGGCCAGTAACCGAGCCTTGCGCGTGGAAACCCCCGAGCAGTCCATGGCCATGCTCCATGGCGTGCTGGACAACGTGGCCGGTGCCCCGCGCGACATCGTGGTGCTTAACGCAGGCGCAGCGCTGTATGCGGCCAATGTGGCGAGCAGCATTGCCGAGGGCATTGAACGCGCTCGCACGGCACTGACCAGTGGCGCTGCCAAAGCCAAGCTGGCGCAGTTTGCAGCCTTTACACAGGCAGCTTGAACATGAACGCCATTTGGCAAGACGAAGGCACCTGGATCGCCCTGGGCATTTCAGCCTTGTTTGTGGTGGCGGGCATCGTCATGCACCGGGTGTTCGTGAAGGTGCTCAAATCCGGTGCGCCGGAGCAACAGGAAAAACAAGATGAGTGACATCCTCAACAAAATTGTGGCCGTCAAGCGCCAGGAAGTCGCCGCGGGGCTGAAGAGAAAGTCTTTGGAGGCCATGCGCGCCGATGCAGAAAGCCGCGTGCTCACCCGTGACTTCGAAGGCGCATTGCGTGCCAAGATCGCAGCAGGCCAGGCCGCGGTGATTGCCGAAGTGAAAAAGGCCAGCCCCTCCAAAGGTGTGTTGCGTGAAGACTTCATTCCCGCCGACATTGCTCAAAGTTATGCGGAAGGCGATGGCCTGGTCAGCGCGGCCTGTTTGTCGGTGTTGACCGATCAGCAGTTTTTTCAGGGCTGTAACGACTACCTCAAGCAGGCCCGAGCCAGTTGCGACTTGCCGGTCTTGCGCAAAGACTTCATGGTGGACCCCTATCAGGTCTATGAAGCCCGCACCATTGGCGCCGATTGCATCTTGCTGATTGCTGCGTGTCTGGACGACGTGCAAATGGCTGAGCTGGAGGCTGTGGCCCGCAGCCTGGACATGGCCGTTCTGGTTGAGGTGCATGATCGCGCCGAGCTCGATCGTGCGCTCAAACTCAAAACCCGTCTGGTCGGTATCAACAATCGCAACTTGCGCACTTTTGAGGTTAGCTTGCAGACCACGTTGGACATGCTGCCGGATGTGCCCAAGGATCGCTTGTTGGTGACTGAAAGCGGCATTCTGGCGCGCGAAGACGTGCAGCGCATGCGCGATGCCAATGTGCACGCATTCCTGGTGGGTGAGGCCTTTATGCGTGCCAAGGAGCCGGGCCACGCGCTGGCGCAGCTGTTTGCCTGATGACGCAGCAAGACTTTGACTGGGCTGAAGCCTCCGACCGGTTGAAGGACTGGCCGCCAGCGGCATCATCGCTGGAGGTGTTGGCCGAGGGCTGGCGTCAACCGGTTCAGCAGTTTTTGCTCTCGCCAACGGGGCAAGTCTTGTCGCAACGGCTGCAACAGGCCCTGGCTGCGGACGAAGTGATTTATCCCCCGCTGCCCTTTCGTGCGCTGGAGTTGACGTCTTTGGCAGACGTGCGGGTGGTCATTCTGGGCCAGGACCCGTACCACGGGCCGGGTCAGGCCGAAGGTCTGGCTTTCTCGGTGGCGCCGGGCGTGAAGGTGCCCCCCAGCCTGCGCAATATGTTCAAGGAGCTGCAGCGCAGCTTGGGCCTGCCTTTGCCCACAGATGGTTCGCTGGTGCGCTGGGCGCGGCAAGGGGTGCTGTTGCTCAATACCAGCCTCACGGTCCATGAGGGCGAGGCGGCCAGCCACGCCCGCTGGGGTTGGGAGGTGCTGACGGATGCGCTGGTCACCCTGGTGGCCGAGCAGAGTCGACCCGTGGTGTTCATGCTTTGGGGCGGGCATGCGCAGGCCAAGCGCGCCCTGATTGAGCAAGTTGCTTCAGGGGGGCGGCACTTGGTGTTGCAAGCCAACCATCCTTCGCCCTTGTCGGCGCTGCGCCCGCCGACGCCCTTTATCGGGTGCAATCACTTTGCGCTGGCAAATGACTTTCTGCGCGCAAATGGGCAAGCAAGCGTGGCTTGGTGAAAAAGTTTCTCTTCGCTTGCGCCTGGCGCCAAAAAGGTGGCATAATCTGAGGCTCGCTTCCCGGAGGGGTGCCCGAGTGGCTAAAGGGGGCAGACTGTAAATCTGTTGGCTTACGCCTACGTTGGTTCGAATCCAACTCCCTCCACCAGCAAGTTTGCCAAAGAGTCAGAGGCGTTATCTGCTCTGCCGCATGTGCGGGAGTAGTTCAATGGTAGAACCTTAGCCTTCCAAGCTAATGACGCGGGTTCGATTCCCGTCTCCCGCTCCAGGCTGTCTTGTGAAGAGTTGTTGAATTTCGCCCATGTGGCTCAGTGGTAGAGCACTCCCTTGGTAAGGGAGAGGTCGCGGGTCCGATTCCCGCCATGGGCACCAATTTCAGGGGTGGTGCATGCCGCCCCAATCATTGATTTCTAACGGAGTCGAAGCAAATGGCAAAAGGCAAGTTTGAACGTACCAAGCCGCACGTGAACGTGGGCACGA
>CAZPTM010000154.1:0-4119 GCA_964589665.1 uncultured Limnohabitans sp.
TTCAGCCAGCGCTTGGCCGATCAGGGGCTCGATGGCTTGCCCGACCATGTGCCCAATTACGAAACACCTGGCAGCGATGCACGCTACCCACTGGCCATGATCTCCCCACCCGCCCGCAACTTTTTGAACTCCACCTTTGTCAACGTGCAAAGTCTGCGCGATATCGAGTCCGAGCCTTTGCTTGAAATCCATCCGCGGGACGCCGCTGCACGGGGCATCGCCGACGGCGCCGTGGTCGAGGTCTTCAACGACCGGGGCCGGTATCGATGCAAAGCGCGGGTGGGCGAACGCGCCCGCCCCGGCGTGGTCAATGGTCTGGGCATCTGGTGGCGCAAGCTGGGGCTGGACGGGACCAACGTCAACGAGCTCACCAGCCAGAAGCTGTCAGACCTGGGCCGCGCGCCCGTGTTTTACGACTGCCTGGTCGAGGTCAAGGCAAGTCCTCGTTGACCTCGGGCTGGTCGGCCGGGCGCGGGCCCACCAGACCCAATCTGGCCTTGAGGGACTGTGGCTGCCCGGTGATGATGGCCGCATACACCGTGGTGTTGGCCAGTACTTTCTTGACGTAATTACGCGTTTCGGAAAACGGCACGTTCTCGGCCCAGATCGCTCCTTCCAGCACGGGTCCGTTGCGCCAGGCGCGTGAGCGGCTCGGCCCGGCGTTGTAGGCCGCTGCTGCCAGCGGCATGGAGCCGCCAAAGTCGTCCAGCACCAGTTTGAGGTAGGCGGTGCCGATGCGCACATTCACGTCCTTGTCTGTCAATTGACGGGGACTAAAGCCACTCATGCCTATTTTTCGTGCAGTCCATTTGGCGGTAGCGGGCATCACTTGCATCAGACCTGACGCGCCGACATGCGAGCGAGCGTCCATGATGAAGCGACTTTCCTGTCGGATCAGACCATAGACATAAGCCGGATCCAAGCCGATGTCACCGGAGCGCTGCAGCACGATGTCGTGCAGCGGCATGGGGTAGCGCTGCTGCAGGTCCACCACGGTGCTGGTGCGCTCGCTGGTGTTGATGCAGCGATCCCAAACTTCGGATGTGCAAGCCAGATCGGCTGCAGCCAGTAATTCACGCTCACCCATGCCTCCAGGCGAGTGCAGATTGGTGCTGTAGTTCCATTCGCGCACGCCTTCGCTGCGCAGGCCAATACGTATGGCGTACAGCGCACGCTGCAATCCCGGGTTGGCCCATGCCAGACTCTTTTCTTCTGCGCTTAAAGGCACAGGACTGGGAGACGTTCCAATTTTTTGTCCCAACTCTTCGCTAGCCAGTTGTTCGTAAAAACCTCTTGTGCCAGCAATGGTTTGCAGCTGGTTGCGGGCGCTTTGGCGCTGACCATCGGTCTTGGCCAAAGCCATCTTTGCGCGTGCGTCCCAGTAAACCCAAGTGGGGTCTTTCTGCTCTTGCGCGCTCATGGCTTCAATGGCGCGTTGAACCACAGGCCAGTCCTGCTGGCGCAGCGCAGCGCGAACCTTCCAGCCCAACATGTCGTCGGTCAGGTTGCTGTCTTGACGGACTTTGGCAAAGTAAGCGTTGGCGTTCTCCTGCAATTTCAGCGCGGCCTGTTTGCCGATGACGCCCCAGGTCCAGTCCTGTTCTTCGCGCGAAAGCATAAGCCCCCATTTTTTCTGCAGCAACTGCGCAGCCTCGTCCGGGTCCTTGTTGGCCAGACGAATCAGGGCCAGCACGGCCAGCTCCTTACGCTTGTGGGTGATGGCCATAATCCGCTTGCTCAGGTAACGAGCGGGATCGCTGGCGATCAGCGTCATCTGGTCGGCCACACGTGGCGCCTCGATCTCGACGGCCATACGCGCAGCCTTGGGGCGGTTGGCATCCATGGCCAGCCTGGCCTTGCGCCAAATGTCATCACCGCTGAGCCTTTTGCCGTTGCGCAAATGCTCGGCCACGTAGGTGCAGCCATCGTCTGCATCGCGCAGGGTGTACCAAAGGCGTTTGACCTCGGAGGCCACACTGGCTTTGCTTTCCATGGCCTCGATGCCCAGCGCATAGCACTGGATCTCGCGGTCATCACGCATGCGGTAGTCTGTGTGGATGCGCTTGAAGGTTGCCCAGTCACGCTGTTTGCCCAGTTCAAGCAACCAGTCAGCGCGCATGCGATCTTCGACATAGGTGCCAGCGTAACGGCCAAGCATGCGCTCAATTTCTTCAGAGCTTGCTGAGTCCAGTCTTGCTTTCAAAGCCCAGTACGCAGCCCACGGTTCAAGCTTGTGACCTTGGGCTTGCGTCAAAAGCTGCTGTAAACGAAGGCTGTCTTTTTTGACAAAAGCCTGTTGCATTTGCAGCAGGACCTCGTCTTGAGATGTCAGATTTTGGGCCGCAGCGGAGGCTTGCAGCTGGCAGGTCAAAGCCAGGGCGCCAAGCAGTGTCAGAATTCGGGTCAACAGCATGAGGCGATTATGGACAAAGCAGATGCAAAAAAGGCCTTGCGAAAGGCCCTCATTGAAGAAAGATTGAACCTGCCCGACCGACAGGCGCGCGCCGCGGCTTTGCAGCAAGTCATGCGCATCTGGCTGGTAGGCCGCCCGGAAACCGTGATCGGTGCCTACTGGCCCATCAAGGGTGAGTTCGACCCCTTGCCCGTGCTGCACCGCTGGAAAGAAGACGGCGAGCTGATGGACCAGCCCCAGCGCCGTCGCATCGGCCTGCCCGTGGTCAACAAGGCGCACAAAACCCTCACTTTCCATGCCTGGTACCCCGGCTGCCCCATGGAAGAAGACGCCTACGGCATTCCCAAACCCAAAGACACCGAGCTGATCGTGCCCACGCTGCTGTTTGTGCCCTGTGTGGGCTACAGTGCAGGCGGCTACCGCTTGGGCTATGGCGGTGGTTTTTACGATCGCACGCTCGCTGCCCTGCAACCCAAACCCTTTACCGTGGGCCTGGGCTACACCGGCGCCTTTGTGGACGACTTTGAGCCCGAACCGCACGACGAACCGCTGGACGCCATCCTGAACGACAACGGCGTGGTCTGGCCCGTTTAAGGACACATCATCATGGCCCGACCCAAATCCGCCAGTCACGACCTCAAGCGCGACGCCATTCTGGACATCGCTGCCCGCTGCTTTGCCGAGCGCAGCTACCCCGCCGCCAGCATGAACGACATTGCTGCCGCCTGCGGCACCTCCAAGGCGCGGCTCTACCACTACTACGACAGCAAGGAAGCCATCTTGCTGGACTTGCTGGAGCGCCACACCCAGCGACTGCTGGCCGTCATTGCCCAGACCGAAGCCAAAGCCCAGCGTGAAAATATGGATGAGCGCGCCGCGCTGCATGCTCTGGTGCGCGGCTTGCTGCAGGAGTACGAAACCTCGGCCACGCGCCACGCCGCCTTGCTCAACGACACCAAGTTCCTGAGCGACACGCCAGACGCTGCGTTGGGCAGCCCGAGCACGTCGCCACGCGAGCTCATCCTCAACCGCCAGCGCGACATCGTGGCTGCGCTGACCCGTTTCCTTAAACGTGCCTACCCACAGCGATTGACGGCTGCTAACCAGACTGCGTTGACCATGATGCTGCTGGGCATGATCAACTGGACCTTCACCTGGCTGCGTCCGGATGGCCCCATGAGCTACGCCCAATTTGCGGATGAGGTGGTCGCCGTCATCGAAAGCGGCCTCGGTGGTGCCTGATCGACAGCCATTCCAAATTTACTAATACGCAACCAATTTCGTTTAGGTAAAATTCAGGGCATCGACCCGCAACGGAGAAACACCATGGCCAAAACCACCAAAGCCTTCGCCAGCCAGGCCGACCTGACTGAGAAGAAAGTCACGTTCGAGCAACTCAGCAAGCACTGCTGGGCCTACACCGCCGAAGGCGACCCCAACTCGGGCGTCATCATTGGTGACCGCTACATCCTGGTCAGCGACACCACGGCCACCCCCGCCATGGCGCAGGATCTGATCAAGAAGATCCGCACCGTCAGCGACCTGCCGATCAAATACGTGCTGCTCACGCATTACCACGCGGTGCGCGTGCTGGGCGCTTACGCCTACGCCGCCGAGGGTGCGACCGAAATCATTGCCAGCCAGGGCACCCTGGACCTGATCCAGGAGCGTGGCGCGCAGGACATGAAGAGCGAGATGGAGCGCTT
>CAZPTM010000155.1:0-4115 GCA_964589665.1 uncultured Limnohabitans sp.
TGGTCGAAGGCCGCATCAGCGCGGGCGTGGTGGTCGATGACGCCAGCGACATCGGCGGCGGCGCGTCCATCATGGGCACACTGTCCGGCGGCGGCAAGGAAGTCATCAAGGTCGGCAAGCGCTGCTTGCTGGGTGCCAACGCCGGCATCGGCATCTCGCTGGGTGACGACTGCGTGGTCGAAGCCGGCTGCTACATCACCGGCGGCAGCCGCGTGCAACTGCCCGACGGCAGCACCGTCAAAGCCAAGGAGCTGTCTGGCAAAAACGGCATCCTGTTCCGCCGCGATTCACAAAGCGGCGCGCTGCACGCCATCCCGCGCAACAAGAGCTGGGGCGAGTTGAACGCTGAGCTGCACAAAAACTGATTTTCGCTTCCAGACAAAAGGCGCCGCACACAACAGTGCCGGCGCCTTTTTTTATGCTGCCTTTTGCGGCTTTATTTCTTATCGTTGGTAGCAGGTTTTTGCGCCTTCTGGATGACGGCTTCTACATGGGGTTGGGGGTCCTTAGCCACGTTGTCATCCTCCAGCTTGAGCAATAGGCCCAACAAGCACGCGCCATGCTCCACTGCAATCGAGCCATACCGGATATCGCCTTCAACCCGACACTGTGCCTGCAGCTCAACACGCTCGCTCGCATGGATGTCACCCTGTACCGTTCCTGCCACCACCACGCGGTGAGCATGGATGGTGCCTTTGATACGGCCTTGCGGGCCAATCACGATGCTGACCTGCTGTTTACCGGAAGCACGAACGTCACCCTCGACCACGCCGTCAATGCGTAAGCTTTGTTCCGGCATTAGGGCGCCTTGGATCTTGCACCCGACACCAATGAGCGTGTCAAATTTTTCGGCGCTGAGCACCAGCGGCGCATTTTTGTTTTTCTTACTTGAAAACATGTTTCCTCCCTAGCGTTTTCGGTTCAGCGGTTCCAGGCCAGCAAGGGCTTTTCGGGGTCAAGCGTCCGGCCCTGGTAACGAATCTCGTAGTGCAAGTGAGCCCCCGTTGATCGCCCGGTGTTGCCCAGCTCGCCCACCGGATCGCCACGGCGAACCTGCCCGCCCTCACGAACCAGAAGTTTGCGCATGTGTGCATATCGGGTCACATAACCATGACCGTGATCGATCTCAACGAGCTGCCCGTAGGCTCCTGCGTGCCCTGCGCGAACGACGCGCCCTGGCGCAGTTGCCCGCACAGGCGCTCCCAGGTCCGCGATGAAATCCAGCCCCTCGTGCATGGCGCGGGTGCCAGTAAAGGGGTCTTGCCGAGCACCAAAGCCGCTGCTGATTTCAAACCCATCTGACAGAGGAAAACTTAAAGGCATGGCTTCAAGTTGTTCCTGTTCCTTTTGCCACTGCCGGTTCAGACGCTGCACCCACGCGGTATGGGTGTTGAGCTCTTGCTGAGTGTGTGCCCAGGGATCATCCTGACGATCGACACCCATCAGCAATTTGAACGGGCCGCCTTGAAAACGCAAACTTCCTTTGCCCGAAGGAGCTTCTTCAGGGGACACACGCGCACCCAGCAAACGCAGCATCTCGGTTTTTTGTTGCTCTAACAACTGCACCTGAGCCACCATCTTGGCCAGGCGACTGTTGATGTCATGCAGCTGCTCTTGCTGTTGCGTCTGCAGCTGCACTTGTTCGTGTCCACCATACCAACGCCACAGCACATTGCCCAACGTCCCGGTCATGGGCAGCATCAAGGCCAGCGACAGCACCCAATACACGTGGGCTCGCCCCAATGTCCAGGACCGCATCCGACCCGATGGCCCGGATATCCAGATCAATTGCATGATTCCCTCCCTGTGCCCAAGGTCTATCGCCTTGAGGGCCAGCACCATAAACAGAAATCGGCCCCGCGGGCCGACCGATGTACGCCATCTTACTCAATTTGTCAGCGCAAATGTGTGCTCCTGATGGACATCAAGAGATGCGCTGCATGCGCTCGCTCTTCCAGTACACATCATCTCCAGCATTCATGCGGTTAAGAACGCGAGCAAGTACAAACATCAGATCCGACAAGCGGTTCAGGTATTGGCGGGGCGTGTCCTGAATCGCCTCTTCGTTACCCAAAGCCACCACATGGCGTTCGGCGCGCCGCGCCACGGTACGGCACACGTGGGCCAGTGCTGCGGCGCGGTTACCTGCCGGCAAGATGAATTCCTGCAGCTTTGGCAAGGCCGCGTTGTGATGCGCCAGCGCTTCGTCCAAAGCGAGTACGGCTTCTGCCTTGAGCAGTTCAAAGCCTGGAATCGACAATTCGCCCCCCAGGTTAAACAGCTGGTGCTGGATTTCGACCAGCAAATCACGAACCTCCACGGGCATGTCCTCACACAGCAAGACGCCGATGTGCGAGTTCAGTTCATCGACATCGCCCATCGCGTGCACACGCAGACTGTTTTTCGACACCCGTTGGTTGTTGCCCAGGCCGGTAGTGCCGTTGTCGCCGGTCCTCGTTGCGATGGCTGAAAGTCGATTACCCATGTTGTACCTTGCTTGACTGTGTAAGCAATGATTTTGCGCCAAAATCGGCCCACAGGAGATTCACATGAACGCGCCCACACCCGCACACCACCTCACCATTGCCCCGCGCGCCACGCCCCCCGAGCTGATTGCCGCCTTGCAGCAGCGCTTCGGAGCCCAATGTTCGCTGGCCCAGGCTGTGCGCGACCAGCACGGTCGTGACGAATCGGCATTTGTCAGTGTGCCACCTCCAGCAGCGGTGGTGTTTGCTGAATCCACACAGGATGTGGCCGATGCGGTAGCTTTGGCCAGCCAATACGACACCCCTGTGATCCCTTTTGGCGTGGGCTCGTCGCTTGAAGGCCACTTGCTGGCGGTGCAAGGCGGCATCAGCATCGATGTATCGCGCATGAACAAGGTGCTCGCGGTCAATGCCGAAGACCTCACGGTCACTGTGCAACCCGGCGTGACGCGCAAACAGTTGAACGAAGAAATCAAGTCCACCGGCCTGTTCTTCCCGATTGACCCCGGCGCAGATGCCAGCATTGGCGGCATGTGCGCCACCCGCGCCAGCGGTACGAACGCGGTGCGCTACGGCACCATGCGCGAAAACGTACTGGCGCTGGAAGTCGTCACCGCACAAGGCAGCACCATCCGCACCGGCACCCGTGCCAAGAAGTCGAGCGCCGGTTACGATCTGACCCGCCTGATGGTGGGCAGCGAGGGTACGTTGGGCATCATGACCGAAATCACCTTGCGGATTTACCCGCTGCCCGAAGCGATTTCGGCCGCCATTTGCTCCTTCCCCAGCATTGCAGACGCTGTCCACACCGTCATTGAAACCATCCAGTTGGGTGTACCAATTGCACGCGTGGAATTGATCGACACCAACACGGTTCGCATGGTCAACCAGTACGCCAAGCTGGGCTTGCGCGAAGAGGCCTTGCTGCTCATGGAGTTTCACGGTTCACCCGCTGGCGTCAAGGAGCAAGCCGAGACCGTGCAGGAGCTGGCCAGCAACCACGGTGGTCAATCCTTTGAGTGGGCCACCACCCCTAAAGAACGCACCCGCCTGTGGACCGCCCGCCACAACGCCTACTTTGCGGCCATTCAGAGCGAGCCTGGCTGCCGCGCCATCTCCACCGATACCTGCGTGCCCATCAGCCGCCTGGCCGATGCCTTGCTGGACTCGATCGAGGAGGCCGACGCCTCCGGTATTCCCTACTTTTTGGTCGGGCACGTGGGCGATGGCAACTTCCACTTTGGCTACCTGATCGACCCCGACAACGCTCAAGAGTTTGAGACCGCCGAAGCCTTGAACCGCAAGCTGGTCGAGCGCGCCCTGAGCCTGGGTGGAACCTGCACCGGCGAGCACGGCGTGGGCCTGCACAAAATGGGCTTTTTGCGTGACGAGGCCGGTGAGGGTGCAGTTGAGATGATGCGCACCATCAAGCGCGCCCTGGACCCCAAAAACATTCTGAATCCAGGAAAAATCTTTACGCTGTAAAGCTCAGCCGCGCAGTTTTTCGATCAGGCCATTGAGTTCGTCCAAAGAGCCGAACGCGATGGTCAGTTCGCCCATTTCCTCGATCTTGCCCAAGCGCTTGACGCGCTTTTTGACCTTGACCTCGACCTCGGCCATCAGCAGGTC
>CAZPTM010000156.1:0-4104 GCA_964589665.1 uncultured Limnohabitans sp.
GACTTCGTGTGGAACGAGTTCTGCGACTGGTACCTCGAAATAGCCAAAGTGCAGATCAATACCGGCAACCCAGCCCAGCAGCGCGGCACCCGCCGCACGCTGATCCGCACGCTGGAGACCATCCAGCGCCTGGCCCACCCGATCATCCCCTTCATCACGGAAGCGCTGTGGCAAAAAGTCGCGCCCGTCGCAGGTCGTGCAGGTGAGTCCGTCAGCATTGCCGCTTACCCGGTCAGCCAGCCCGAGCGCATTGACGAGCAGGCCGAAGCCCATGTCGCCAAGCTCAAGACCCTGGTGGACGCCTGCCGTAACCTGCGCGGCGAAATGAACGTTTCGCCCGCTACCCGCATGCCGATGTATGTGCTGGGCGATACCGCCTTCATGCAAAGCGCTGCCCCGGTGTTGCAAGCGCTGGCCAAGCTCAGCGAGGTCAAGGTCTTCGACAACGAGGCCGACTGGGCCGCTGCCGCGCAAGCTGCACCGGTAGCCGTTGTGGGCGAAGCCCGCCTGTGCCTGTTCATGGAAATTGACGTGGCCGCCGAAAAGGCGCGCCTGTCCAAAGAAGTGGCTCGCCTGGAAGGCGAAATCACCAAAGCCAACGCCAAGCTGTCGAACGAAGCTTTTGTGGCCAAGGCACCGCCAGCGGTGATCGAGCAGGAGAAAAAGCGCGTGGCCGACTTCACCGCCACACTGGGCAAGGTCAAAGAGCAGCTGGCCCGTTTGGGGTGACAATATTCCAGTTTCAATAAAGGATCGGTCGCATGTCTCAAACCATTCGCAAAGCTGTTTTTCCGGTTGCTGGCCTGGGCACGCGCTTCTTGCCCGCCACCAAAGCCGCCCCCAAGGAAATGCTGCCCGTGGTGGACAAGCCACTGATCCAGTACGCCGTGGAAGAGGCTTATGCCGCCGGCATCCGCCACATGATTTTTGTGACCGGGCGCAGCAAGCGCGCGATTGAAGACCACTTCGACACCGCCTACGAACTGGAAACCGAACTCGAACAAGCGCAGAAAAACGAGCTGCTGGCCCTGGTGCGCTCAGTGCAGCCTGACGACATGGTCTGCGCGTATGTGCGCCAGAACCGCATGCTGGGTCTGGGCCACGCGGTGCTGTGTGCCGAGCCCTTGGTGGGCAACGAACCTTTTGCCGTGCTGCTGGCCGACGATTTGATGGTTGGCCCCAGCGGACAAGATGGCGTGATGAGCCAGATGGTGCGCGCCCATGCGCAACAGGGCCGCTCGATCTTGGCGGTGCAGGAAGTTCCGCAAGACCAGGTGCGCCGCTACGGCATCGTGGCCGGTGAGTCGGCTGGCAAGCACATGATCCGCGTCGAGCAGATTGTGGAAAAACCCAGCCCCGAGAAAGCCCCCTCACGCATGGGTGTGGCCGGACGCTACATCCTCACCCCCGGCATTTTTGAAGAGATCCGCCAGCAAACCACGGGGGTGGGTGGCGAGATTCAGCTGACCGACGCCATTGCTCGCCTGATGCAGCGTGAGGCGGTGTACGCCTTTCAGTACGCTGGCAAACGCTACGACTGCGGCAGCAAGGAAGGCTTCCTGGAAGCTACGGTGGAGCTGGCCTTGCAACACCCTCAGGTGGGCGAATCGTTCCGCCAGTACCTGCAAAGCCTCAAGTTCTAAGAGCAGGCCTCAGCGGCGCGAGAGCCAGAACAGAAACTGGTCTTCGGTTTTTTCCTGCTGCAGCAAGGTGTTGCCGGTCTGACGGGCAAAGGCCTCGAAGTCGCGCCAGGCGCCGGGGTCGGTGGCGATCACTTTGAGCACCTGCCCGCTTTGCATTTCGCTGAGCGCTTTCTTGGCGCGCAAAATGGGCAAGGGGCAGTTGAGCCCGCTGGTGTCAATTTCCTTGTCGATCTGCATCACTTCTCCATCTCTTTTTTTTCGCGTTCAAACTGCTCACGCTCTTCCCAGCTCATGAAGCGCGGTTCACGCCCCTGTGTTTTGAGCCAGTCACCAAGCGCATAGCCGGTGCCTGCTGGCCAGCAAATGAGCTCGTCGAGGTCAAACATCTTGTACTCCAGCAACTCGGGCGAGAGGCTCACGGTGCCCTGCGCCAGCGCATGGTAAGCAATGATGACCTGGTTCATGCGCTGAAAGTCATACGCCCCCACCAGCTTGAGCGACAGCACATCAAGCTGAGTTTCTTCCTTGATCTCGCGGGCAATGCCCTCTTCGGGCGTTTCGCCAGCCTCCATGAAACCGGTGATCAAGGCAAAGCGCCGACCCGGCCAGGCCGCATTGCGCGCCAGCAGCACCTTGTCGCCAACTTGAACAATGGCGGCCAACACTGGCGTGGGGTTGTTCCAGTGCGTGAAGTCGCACGCCGGGCAACGCAGACGCAGCTTTTCGCCACCGTCTTCGAGCTGGCTTATCCACTGCAAAGGCGTGGCGCACTGCGGGCAAAACTTGAATTCGCTCACGAGGGCTTTCAGGCCGGGAACACGCCCGTGGACAAATAGCGGTCACCCCGGTCACACACCACAAACACAATGGTGGCGTCCTCCACGGTGCGCGCAATTTGCTGCGCCACCCAGCACGCACCAGCGGCCGAAATGCCCGCAAAAATACCTTCCTGGCGGGCCAGGTCGCGGCAAGTATCCTCGGCATCGTCTTGCGACACATACACCAGCTCGTCCACGCCACTGGGGTCGTAAATTTTGGGCAGGTATTCCTGCGGCCACTTGCGAATGCCTGGAATACGCGAGCCCTCGCTGGGCTGCGCGCCGATGATGCGAATGGCCGGGTTCTTTTCCTTGAGGAAGCGCGACACACCCGTGATGGTGCCGGTGGTGCCCATGGCACTCACAAAGTGAGTGATGCGGCCTCCCGTCTGCTCCCAGATTTCGGGGCCCGTGGTTTCGTAGTGAATACGCGGGTTGTCCGGGTTGGCGAACTGGTCCAGCACACGACCCTTGCCCTGCGCCACCAGCTCGTCAGCCAGGTCGCGCGCGTACTCCATGCCGCCGCTCTTGGGCGTCAGGATCAACTCCGCACCAAAAGCCTTCATGGTCTGCGCACGCTCGATCGACAGGTCCTCGGGCATGATCAAAATCATGCGGTAGCCCTTGATGGCCGCGGCCATGGCCAGCGCAATGCCGGTGTTGCCCGAAGTGGCCTCAATCAAGGTGTCCCCTGGCTTGATCTCGCCACGCTCTTCGGCACGTCGAATCATCGACAAGGCGGGCCTGTCCTTGACGGAACCCGCCGGGTTGTTGCCCTCGAGTTTGCCCAAAATCACATTGCGTCGGGGCTGCCAGACCTCAACGCCCAAGCGCTGCAGAGCGACCAGCGGTGTTTTGCCAATGGCATCTTCAATGGTGGGATAAATCATGGTGTTAATGTGCCATAATTTGACCCTTCACACAGAACCCTGCCCGGGTGGTGAAATTGGTAGACGCAGGGGACTCAAAATCCCCCGCCGCAAGGCGTGCCGGTTCGATTCCGGCCCCGGGCACCACAGTTAAAACCTAGCAACTATGCAGGCCTTGACGTAAAAAAGCCAACCACATTCGGTTGGCTTTTTTGTTTTCATCAAAGGAGACTTCATGAAACTCGTTCGATATGGCAATCCCGGCAAAGAAAAACCGGGCCTCATTGATGCCAAAGGCAAGTTGCGCGACCTCAGCAAAATCATTGCAGACATCGGTCCTGATCAACTGGGTGATGCAGCGATCGCCAAATTGCGTTCACTGGATATGGAGAAGCTGCCATTGGTGCGTGGTAAACCGCGCATCGGTTGCCCGGTTAACGGTATCGGCAAGTTCATTGCGATTGGCTTGAACTATGCAGACCACGCCGCAGAATCCAACATGCCCATCCCGAAGGAGCCGATCGTTTTCATGAAGGCCACCACCTGCATTCAGGGCCCTAATGACGATGTGATGCTGCCCAAGGGTTCTGTGAAGACGGACTGGGAAGTCGAACTGGGCGTGGTGATCGGCACGAAAGCCACTCATGTTTCTCAGAAAGAAGCTCTCAATCATGTGGCCGGTTATTGCACCGTCAACGATATCAGTGAACGCGAGTACCAACTCGAGCGTGGTGGCACATGGGACAAGGGCAAGGGCTGTGACACCTTTGGTCC
>CAZPTM010000157.1:0-4086 GCA_964589665.1 uncultured Limnohabitans sp.
CGCCGCCGCGCATCACCCGCACCATGGTGTGCAGCACGTAGTCGGGGTAGCCCTGCGGGATACCGACACCGGCCGCCTGCAGACCCGCGCGCACGCGGGCAATCGTGCCGTGGTGGTCGGTGCCCTGGATGTTCACCACACGGGTGAAGCCGCGCTCCCACTTAGTGATGTGGTAGGCCACATCGGGCACAAAGTAGGTGTAGGTGCCGTCACCCTTGCGCATGACGCGGTCCTTGTCGTCACCGTAGTCGGTGGACTTGAGCCACAGGGCGCCATCGTGTTCGTAGGTCTTGCCGGCATCGCGCAGTTTTTGCACGGCCGCGTCCACCTTGCCACTGGTGTAGAGGCTGGACTCGAGGTAGTAGTTGTCGAATTTGACGTCAAAGGCCTTGAGGTCCAGGTCTTGTTCATGGCGCAGGTAGGCCACGGCGAACAGACGCATGCCATCGAGATCGTTCACATCGCCGCTGGCCGTGAATTCGCGGTCGTCAGATTTGACGGTTTTCTTGGCCAGAAAGTCGTTGGCAATGTCCTGAATGTAGTCGCCGTTGTAGGCGGCCTCGGGCCATTCGGCATCCCCCGGTTTGAAGCCTTTGGCGCGTAGCTGGGTGGAGTTGGCAAGTGTGCTGATTTGAACGCCCGCATCGTTGTAATAGAACTCGCGGTAAACGTCCTGGCCTTGAGTGGCCAGCAAGTTGCAGATCGCGTCACCCAATGCGGCCTGACGGCCGTGTCCCACATGCAAGGGGCCCGTAGGGTTGGCCGACACGAATTCCACCAGCACTTTTTGACCTGTGGCAGCTTGCTGGCCATAGGCGGCACCAGCGGTCAGTACTTCCGAGACGATGGCTTGCTTGGCCGAATCCTTCAAACGGATGTTGATGAAGCCGGGGCCAGCCAGCTCAATCGCTTCGACCCAGCGGGCGAATGCAGCAGTGGCCAGCAGCGCTTCGCGCAAGGTTTCAGCCAGTTGTCGGGGGTTTTGTTTGAGGGCTTTGGCCAGTTGCATGGCCGCAGTGCAGGCCAGATCGCCGTGGGCGGCGACTTTGGGCGATTCGAACGCGGCGCGTTCGCCGGCGCCGGGCTGTAGTTTTTCGAGCTCGCCGGCCAGGGCCGCGAGCAGTTCTTGTTTGGCATTGAGCATCGGGCGATTTTACGTGGAGCGTTTTGGCTGGGTGTGCAAGTACGCGCGGGTTTTGTTACAAAAAGGATTTACTTTTTCAAAAGCTGGTGCCTTAATGGAGCTGTTGCCCCAAAGGGCAGCGATTCATCAAAGCAAATCAGGGAGATTGTCATGAACATCAAATCCATCGTGATGGCTGGTGCCGTGTTGTTGGGTGCGCTGCAGGCGCCTGTCGTTTTTGCGGCAGATGCAGCTGCCGCGCCTGCTGAGGCCACAGTCAAGATGGCCAAAGAGGCCGGCAAGGAGGCTGGCAAAGAGGTCAAGAAAAAGCGCAAAGGCAATCCGCGCATGAAAGAGTGCTCGGCTGAGTTCAAGGCCACAGGCAAAAAAGGCTCTGAGCGCAAGGCATTCATGTCAGAGTGCCTGAAAAAGCCCAAGGCCTGATCTTTGGGTTGTACCGACAACGCCGGCAGTCGCCGGCGTTTTTTTTAGCTTTCGTGGCTTTGCCAGTAGCTGCTTTGCCCGTAATGGGTTTTGAGGTGCTCAATCCACAGGCGCACCCGTAGCGGCAAATGCTTGCGCTGCGGAAAAACCACGTAAATGCCGTTGGGTGGCGCCGCAAATTC
This sequence comes from uncultured Limnohabitans sp., assembly GCA_964589665.1. Classification (GTDB taxonomy): domain Bacteria; phylum Pseudomonadota; class Gammaproteobacteria; order Burkholderiales; family Burkholderiaceae_C; genus Limnohabitans_A. The sequence goes on from CAZPTM010000157.1 coordinate 1,750, forward strand.
GTCGAGCACCGTGACCAGGCGACCTGCGCGGATTTCATTGGCCACTTCCCAGGTGCTACGCCACGCAATGCCGTGGCCTGCCAAACACCAGTCGTGCAGCACCTGGCCGTCCGAGCAGTCCAGCGGACCGCTGGGACGCAGGTGCACGACCTCTTCTTGTCCAGTTGGGTTGCGCTGCAAGAAGGCCCAACCCCGGGTTTGTGAGGCATCGCTCGACAGGGTCAGGCAATCGTGCTGCAACAAGTCGGTGGGTTGCTTGGGGGTGCCTTTGCGGCGCAGATAGTCTGGGGTGGCCACGCACAGTCGGCGGTTATCAGCCATGCGCACACTGACCAGCGATGAATCGGGCAAGTCGCCTACGCGCACAGCGCAGTCAAAGCCCTCGGCAGCCAGGTCCACCACGCGGTCGCTCAGGTTCAAGGAGATGGTCACATCCGGGTGCAAGACCTGGAAGCGGGGCACCAGCGGCGCCACATGGCGGCGGCCAAAGCCTGCGGGTGCCGTTACCCGCAAATGGCCGCTGGCTTTGATGCCGCCCGCCGACACGCTGGCCTCGGCATTGGCCACATCGCTGAGCAGGCGTTGGCAGTCTTCCAAAAAGGCGCTGCCTTCGTGGGTGAGGGTGATGCGCCGTGTCGTGCGTACCAGCAGTTTGACGCCCAGGTGCTCTTCAAGCGCGTCCAGCCTTCGCCCCATGATGGCGGGTGCCACGCCTTCTGCGCGGGCGGCTGCCGTCAGGCTGCCTTTGGTGGCAACGGAAACAAACGATTCAAAAGCCTTGAGCTTGTCCATGGTTTGAGAGTAAGCGACTTTTGCAAAAAAGTCATGGGTTTATGTGATTTTGGCGTATTTATTGCGGTACATCTTTAGAATAAAGTCCATCTCAAGGCTCGAAAAGCACCCTTGCGCGGGCCAACGGTTTTTTTGTTTTGTTCCGAGGTATCTATGACTGAGCGCACATCTGCACACAATCTGAAAGTGGCGACATCGCTGTACAACTTCATCGAGCAGCAGGTGCTGCCCGCTGTGGGCGTCAAGAGCGATAAGTTCTGGAAGGGCTTCTCTGACATCGTCACTGACCTGGCCCCCAAAAACATCGCCTTGCTGGCCGAGCGCGACCGCATTCAGGCCGAGATGGATAAGTGGCACACCGCCAACCCTGGCCCCGTGGCTGAAGGCAAAGCCATGAAGGCCTACCGCAAGTTCCTGAGCCAGATTGGCTACCTGGTGCCCGAGCCCAAAAACGCGCAGGCCACCACCGCCAATGTGGATGCCGAACTGGCCAAGCTGGCTGGCCCGCAGCTGGTGGTGCCAATCCTGAATGCCCGCTACGCCCTGAACGCCGCCAACGCCCGTTGGGGTTCTCTGTACGACGCGCTGTATGGTACTGACGCCATTTCCGAAGCCGACGGTTGCGAAAAAGGTAAGGGCTACAACCCCAAGCGCGGTGCCAAGGTGATTGACTATTGCCGCCATGTTCTCGACCGCTGCGCCCCGCTCAAAACCGGCTCGCATGTCGGTAGCAAAGGTTACGCCGTCAAAGCAGGCAAGCTGGTGGTGACGCTGGCCAACGGCAAGAGCAGCACGCTGGCCGACGCCAAGCAGTTTGTGGGCTACACAGGCTCTGCATCAGCCCCTGCGTCTGTGCTGTTCGTACACAACGGCCTGCACCTGGACCTGATCATTGACAAGACCACCCCCATCGGCAAAACCGATGCTGCCGGTGTGAGCGACCTGATCGCCGAAGCCGCGCTGTCAACCATTCTGGACTTGGAAGACTCGGTGGCCGCAGTGGACGCCGACGACAAAGTGCTGGCCTACCGCAACTGGCTGGGCATTCTGGATGGCTCGCTCAAGGAAGAGCTGACCAAGGGCGGCAAGACGTTTACCCGCACCATGAACGGCGACCGCGTCTACACCAAGCCCGCTGGCAAAGGTGTCGTGAAGCTGCATGGCCGCTCGCTGCTGTTCGTGCGCAATGTGGGCCACCTGATGACCAACCCGGCCATCACCTGGACCGACAAGGCGGGCAAGACACGCGAGATTCCCGAAGGCATCATGGACGCCATGGTCACCACGACGATCGCGATGGTTGACCTGCAAAAGAAATCCAGCCACCCGCTGCGCAACAGTCGCACCGGCAGTGTCTACATCGTCAAGCCCAAGATGCACGGCCCCGCCGAAGTGGCTTTTGCCGACGAGTTGTTTGGCCGCGTCGAGAAGGTGTTGGGCCTCAAGGCTTCCACCGTCAAGCTGGGCATCATGGACGAAGAGCGCCGCACCAGCGCCAACCTCAAGGCCTGTATCGCTGCGGCCAAGAGCCGCGTGGCCTTCATC